>SEDB01000189.1 GCA_004210715.1 Pedobacter sp. | reverse complement strand
CTTAACATGCCTGATGATATGTTGAAATATGCCCAGTTAACTAAAGAATCTGAAAAAGCATCGGAGGAAGAAAAAAACAGTTCGGGTTTATTCTCTGGAAAAGCATACTTATTAAAAGGAGATACAACTTCGGCAGTTGCAGCATTTAAAAACGTAGTAGCCAAAACCAAAACTGCCGCTGCTGCCGAGGCAAAGTACAACCTGGCATTGGTAGAATATAACAAAGGCGATTTTAAAACATCGACAAAAACTTGTTTCGATATTGTAAATAACATGGCTTCTCATGATTATTGGGTAGCAAAAGCCTTTATCCTTTTATCTGATAACTACCTGGCTTTGAAGGATAATTTACAGGCAAAAAGTACGCTATTAAGTATAATTGATAATTACGAGGGCAATGATGACATCATCCCAACAGCCAAACAGAAACTAGAAAAACTAAACCAGAAGAAGTAGAATTATGAAGTCGATGAAAAAGCAGTAGTGAGCGAAGAGATTGAAGTTGTTCGTCCGTATAAACCAATTTTAGCAGAAGCAGTAAAATTGAGAAGAAGCCCCAATTTGGATGATGTTAAAACCTATAAAGCCAAATTAAATTATAGCATTACTGATAGAAAATTAGAGCTAAACAGTGATATTCAGAAGCTACAAGCGCAGGCTTTGGCTGAAGAAAAGGCAAGCATTTTAGTTAACAATTATGTTAAGGGCGCATTTGGATCATTATCTACCCTATTAGGTGAAGCCTATTTCAATACAGGTAAAGATGAAGGTTTGCAATTAGGTGGATATTTTAAACACTTTAGTCAAGAAGGTAAATTAAACAAACAAAACAGTAGTCACCAACAATTAAGTGTTTTTGGAAGAAGTATATTGGAAGAAAATACTGTTAGTGGTCGCATTAACTTGGAACGCAATGGCACGTATTTTTATGGCATTGATAATGCTAACCCAACTTTAAATCCAGATCCACAAAAACAAGCTTTTTCATTAATTGAACTTGATGGAGAATTGGTTAAGAATTATACCGAAGATGAAGACGCTTTAAGTTATGCTGTTAAAGCAAACGGATATTTGTGGAATGATAAGTTCAGTGCAAAAGAAAGTTATTTAAGCTTAAATGGTTATCTGAATAAACGCATTAGCTCATTTAATTTAGGTTTAGCGGCTTCAACTGAATTTGGAAATACAAAAGATGCACTAACCAGCGTTGGCAATAACTTATTGCGTTTAAATCCATATATCCGTTTACAAGTTAAGGGTGCAAAAGTAACTGCCGGAATCAATTTCGTACAAGAATTTGGCGCTTACAGCAGCTCCAGGTTATTCCCATCTGTAACTGCCGATTTTACCTTGGTTCCTGATTATTTACAGGTTTTTGGAGAAGTGAAAGGCGATGTGAACAGAAACTCAATGAAAAACTTTACTGATGAAAATCCTTGGTTAAACAGCAATATCTTGGTAAAGAACACCGTTGAAAAACTAAGCATAAGCGCAGGGATTAAAGGAACTGGCGGACCGGGTTTCGGTTATAAGGCTCGTTTTTATATGAAACAGTTTGATGATATGCCATTGTTCATCAACAATTTCGATGATTTCAATAAATTCGATGTGATTTACGATTTCGGCAAAACAAAACTAACAGGTTTAGAAGGTGAAATATCAGTACAGGTAAGTGATGCATTAAAATGGACCGGAAAACTAAACATTGATGACTGGAAACCGGCATCGGAAACTTATTCATGGTTCAAACCTGGATTGAAAGTAAGCTCAAACTTTGTTTACACTTATAACAAAAAGTTAAGCTTTAATGCAGGTGTAGTTATTCAGGATGATGTAAAAGCAAAAGTAAATGTCCAGCAACCTGTAAATCCACTACAATATTTAGTTCCAAATCCAAGCATCGAATCTATTGTTACGGTTAAAGGTTTTGTTGATTTAGGCTTAGGCGCAGATTACAGAATTAACAATAAATTCTCTGTTTTTGCAAAAGCCAATAATATCCTAAATTCAAATTACAGTAGATACTTATATTATCAAGTGAATGGATTTAACATATTCGGCGGACTAACCTATTCATTTTAAACGCATTAAATTAATTATTACTCAGGTTTAGAAAAAACGCTTAATTTTACCGGATGAATATCTTATCGTACCTTTTAGAACTCTTGCAACAAAGCAAAGAAGTTGGTATTTCCGGCTTGGGAACCTTCTATAAAAAGAAATCTCCAGGCAGATATGATAAGGAAAAACAATCCTTTTTACCGCCAAGTTATGCTCTACAGTTTACTTCTGAAGTAAAACTTGATCAGGCATTAGCCAATTACATTTCAGCTCAAAGAAACATTTCCTTTGAAAGTGCTGATTATTATATTTCACAATTTGTGAGTGAGGTAAACCAAAAGCTTGAGGAAGAACATGAGGCTGATTTGGAAAACCTTGGAAGATTGTTCTTCACTGAACATGAAGGCTTAAGTTTTGAAGCGGCAAAGAATATCAATTATGGTTCGGAATTTTACGGTCTGCCTTCACTTGCTGAAACATCAGTTGAAGAAACCGAACAACCACGTAAAGAGGAAGACGAAGAAGTTTACGATGAGATTTCGGAAGCGCCTTCAGCACCAACTCAACCAAAAGAAACGGCCCACATCCACCCCATTATTGAGAATGTGGAATTGGATGAAGTTCAGGATGATTTGCGCAATACGCTAAAACATACAGAAAAACCAGAAGAAGGGATTAAAGATGTTCCTGAGTTTATAAAAGAACAACATGCAGAGCATCCTAACCGGTTCGGCCACACCCCTGAAGATGAAGAGGCTGTTAAAGCTTTATCACATCATGAAGTTGAGGTACCAAAAGCAGTTGTTGAACAACATGAGGAAAATCCTGAAAGATTTGGTCATACTCCAGAATCGGAATTGCCCAAAACTTATATCAACCTTGAAGAGGAAACCACTAAAGAAGAACCTGTAATTGAAGCACCGGCATTTATTAAGGAACAACATGCAGAACATCCGAACCGTTTTGGTCATGATCCAATAATTAACCAACCTTTTGAAGAAGAACAAAAATCAATCTGGCCAAAAATCCTCATTGCTATTTTTGCTTTGCTTCTGATTGGTGTGATCCTTTATTTTGCGAAGCCTGATCTCTTCAATCGCCAGACAGCGATTACTCCACCTGCTCCAGTTCCAGTAGTGGACTCGTCAAAAATAAAGATCGACACTGCAATGGCAAAACAAGATTCTATTGCGAAAACAGATAGCACATTAAAGGCTAATCAGGTTGGTGTTATGAAAACAGACACTGCAAAGTTTAAACCTACCATTGCTAAACCAGCAGCAGTTCCGGCTGTGGCAGAAAAATCGATGTTTCATGTAATTGCAGTTTCTTATGAAACGGAGGCAGCCGCAAAACGTTATATCGAAAAGGTAAAAAAAATAGGCTTAAATGCTACTATCGCCAAAATGGAAGGCAAAAGAAAAAAAGTAAGTATTGCTAGCTTTGCTACAAAAGATGAAGCTACAAAACAAAAAGATATCCTTCAGAAAAGATTAAAAGGAGAAGGATTTTACGTTAAAGAAATAAAAAACAACACACAACCATAATGATAACTTTATTAATTCAGGACACCACACAAGCACTTCAAGACACAGCTAATGCGGTTAACCAAGCATTAACCCAACCAGAGCCAGAATTGCATTTCATCGATCTTCTTTTCAAAGGCGGTTGGGTAATGATTCCCTTGGCTTTCTTAGCGTTTTTAGCCTTGGTAATTTTTGTTGAACGTTATTTAACCATCAAAAAAGCTACAAAAGATGAGTCGAACTTGATGGGACAAATCAGGTCTTATATTCAATCTGGTAATTTAGATGGAGCAATGTCGCTTTTGAGAAACAACAACTCTCCGTTAAGCCGCATGTTGCAAAAGGGATTGAAACGTATCGGTCGCCCAATTAAAGAAATTGAAGGTGCAATTGAAAATGTTGGTAAACTAGAGGTTTCTAAATTAGAAAAGAACATCAGCATTTTAGGTATCGTTGCCGGTATTGCGCCAATGTTGGGTTTCGTAGGTACAATTGTAGGGGTAATTACCATTTTCCACCAGGTATCTATCAAAGGCGCTATTGAAATTGGAACTATTTCTGGCGGTTTATATACCAAAATGATTACCTCAGCAACAGGATTGATCATTGGTATCATCGCTTATGTACTTTACCATATTTTAAACATTATGGTAGAAAAAATCATCCTTAAAATGGAAACCGATTCAATTGATTTTATTGATTTATTAGAGGAGCCAGGTAAATAATGAACTTACGCAAAAGAACAAAAGGGTCAGTAGAAGTGCACACTTCAGCGTTGAACGATATTATGTTCTTCCTGATGTTGTTCTTCTTATTGGCATCGGCAGTAGTAAACCCTACTGTAGTAAAGCTTTTATTGCCACAATCATCCAGCGGACAACAATCTACTGCTAAAAAAGCGGTAACGGTGACCATAGACGAAAACTTAAAATATTTCGTTGATAAAAAACCAGTAACCATTGAACAGTTACAACCAACTTTAGAAGGTTATCAGAAAATGGCACCAGACATGACGATACTTCTATATGTATCTCGCAATGTAACTTATCAGGATGGTTTTGTTGTGAACGATATAGCGAATAAGTTAAAATTAAAACTTGTTGTAGCCGTTGAGCCAAAAAAATAATGAACTACAAAGCACAAAATATAAATAACGAAGAGAACAATTATCCGAAGGCGATTGCCATTTCAAGTGGGATAATGGGTTTTCTTTTATTGATTAGCTTTTTCATTGTAATTAGTTCGTTCCAGCCGGCAGAAGAACTTGGTATGGGCGGCATGGTAGTGAATTACGGAACTTCTGCCGAGGGTATGGGCGATGACTATACCAGTATTGAAGAACCTTCAGCAGATCCAAATGCAAATGGAAAAGCACCCGATAAAGTAACACCAGAAGAAAAAGTTACCCCTACTACAGCTACAGAAAATACGGATAAGGATATACAGACACAGAACACCGAAGATGCTATTGCTGTAAATACAAAACCTACCAAAACAACAACCACTACGCCTACTCAGCCGACTGAAGATAAACCTGCAAAACCTCAAATCAATCAAAATGCCCTATACAAAGGCAAGAAAAATGATGGTCAGGGCAAAGGCGATGGAACTGGTAATACCCCTGGAAACCAAGGTTCAATCAATGGAGATCCTTTAGC
>SEDB01000738.1 GCA_004210715.1 Pedobacter sp. | reverse complement strand
TTTATGGGTTGGCGGATCTTACCGAACAGGAGTAAAACTTTATGATAAGAGTTATCTTCAAAGAGACCTGACGCCAAGAAACTCGGCTGTGGCAGCCATTCAAATCTTCCCTACGGAAAAGTTGAGGATTGGTTACGGTTATGACTTTTCAATCGGTCCTTTGCAAGGTTATAGCGGAGGAACACATGAAATCTCTATTTCTTATTCGTTCATCAAACCAAATATCCGCTTGGCTACACCTCGGGTTTTTTAAGCCATATTAAATTAGTAATTTAGGCAACTATTCAAAATATATAATGAAGAAATTTTTACTAAGTTCATGCCTCTCTCTATATTGTTTTTTTGCAGTTCAAATTGATGCAAAAGCGCAATATGTAATTAAGGATGCCGACAAGCAGTTTGAACTTTACAATTATGCTAAAGCAGTTGATTTATACGAACAAGCGTATAAAAAGAAAGAAACTTTGCATGCTGCTGAGCGTTTAGCTACAGCTTATGCCAATATGAATGATTATAAGCAGGCTGAAAGCTGGTATGCCATTGCATCAAAAATGGCAGGCAGCAAACCTGAAAATACTTTGGGTTATGCAAAGGCTTTGCAAAGCAATTCAAAATATAGCGAAGCGAAAGTTCAGTATTTAACCTACATTGATCAGAAAAAGGATGTTACTGAAAGACAAAAAGATGTTTGGCTTTCTTCATGTGATTCGGCTTTGAAATGGATGAAAAATCCTAAAAAAGTAGAACTGATTAATGAAAAAGCATTAAATAGTGCTCAGTCTGATTGGGGGGCTACAACCTATCAAGGAGGGGTAGTATTTACATCAGATAGAACCAATACTGGTTTTGAATCAAAAGAAAGTTCACCGTTTTTAAAATTTGATGGTGCAATACTGGTTTTGAATCAAAAGAAAGTTCACCGTTTTTAAAATTTGATGGTGCTAAAACACCTGATAAGAAAATTTACGGGTGGACTGGAAACGGTTATCTGAAATTATACATCAAGCGTTCTCCAAAAGATAGTTTGACATTGTTTCCCATTAAAACCGGAACTAAATACCACGTGGGTTCAGCAACTTTTACAGCTGATGGAAATACGATGTATTTTACCATGACGCCGATTCCTAATGACATGGAAAAAGTGAAAAATAAACCAAGTACGGTAAACGTAGAAATTTACAGCAGCACGAGAGGAACTGATGGAAGTTGGGGCGAGCCTGTTGCTTTTCCCTATAATGACGTAAATAAATATTCAGTTGGTGATCCTTTTATTTCAACTAGCGGAACCAGTCTTTATTTTGCCTCGAATATGCCAGGCGGTAAAGGTGGAACTGATATCTATGTATCCTTAAAAACCGATGCAGGAGAGTGGGGAAAACCAATCAACCTGGAAGAAATAAATACTGCAGGCAACGAACGCAGTCCGGTATTTGATGCAAACAACAACTTGTTTTTCGCTAGTGATGGATATGTGGGTATGGGTGGATTGGATGTTTTTAGGGCATTAAGAGATGGAGCTGGTATTGGCAAAATCGAAAATATGGGTTATCCGTTTAATTCTCCTCAGGATGATTTCGGCTTTAGCCTGAATGAAAAAGGTGGCATCGCTTACCTTTCATCAAACCGGAACAATGGAGTAGGTAACGATGATATCTACAGCATTGATCAGAAAATGATTATTGCTTTTAGATTGGAAGGAACAGTATTCGATAAGAAAACCAATCAGCCTATTCCAAATGCCTTGTTAACACTTGCTAAAGTGAATGGTGGAACTATAAAAACGGAGGCAGATGATAATGGAGATTATAAATTCAATTTATCAGCAGAAACTGAATACAATGTAATTGCTGAGAAAACAAATTAC
>SEDB01000737.1 GCA_004210715.1 Pedobacter sp. | reverse complement strand
TTACGAGGTTTAACTGTACAAGGTTGGGTTTTCGACATCCATACAGGCCGTTTAATTGACCTGAAAATCGATTTCGAAAATATCCTGAAAGATATCAAAGAAATTTATAACCTTTTTTAAGGCAGGTTTTCGAATGGTCTAACATGATTTCCGAATAAAAAAACAATTTTGAAAAAAGACATTTGGAGTATAGTGCCAAATGTCTTTTTTTCTTTAAATGATATCAAATGCTGTTCATGACAACGGAGCGATTTCATTTTAAAAGTTGAAGGCTGAAAGGTGAAAGCTGTTTTACAGCGTAAAAGAGAAGATTACCACAGTCGCGAAGTGCTCCTTCGCAATGACGACAAATGAATTCACCAATCGAACAATCAACAATTCAACCTACCTACCCATCCAACCGCCATCAACGGTTAAAATTGTTCCATGAACGTAGTCGCTCGCACTGGAAGCCAAAAACAAAGTCGGCCCTTTAAAATCTTCGGGTGTTCCCCATCTTCCTGCAGGAATACGGGCTAAAATTGAGCTGCTTCTATCTGCATCTTCCCTTAACGCAGTTGTATTATCCGTTGCAATATAACCTGGCGCAATTGCGTTAACATTTACTCCTTTTGATGCCCATTCGTTCGCAAAAGCCTTGGTTAAAGAACCAATGGCACCTTTACTTGCCGCGTAACCAGGTACGGTAATTCCCCCTTGAAAAGTTAATAACGAAGCTGTAAAAATTACTTCCAGCATTATTAACTAAAATATCAATTACCGGATGATCAGTTTTTACCTTTGCAGCAAATTCCAATGTACTTTCGCGTTTACTGAAATCGCACTGATAAGCATAAAATTTTCTGCCTAAGGCAAGTACTTCTTTTTCAACTGAGCTTCCTTCAAGCTCTAAACTTGCAGAAACTCCAATGATATCGGCTCCAGCCTCTGCCAATGCTAATGCCATGGCTTTACCAATCCCTCTTTTACAACCTGTAACTAACGCAGTTTTACCTGCTAAATTAAATATGTTTGACATTTTTATTTTCTTATTGAGATTAAGATTTGTTTATCAAGTAGTAGTCATTTCGACCGAAGCGAAGAAATCTTTTAAATTTATTCGTCAAAATAGACCAGTTTGGTGAAATTACCGCCTGATCATTTTGCATCCAAATGTGGCGGGTTTCTTGCGGCTGCCCCATAAAATGACAAACACTTTGCCCCTGCGGAACTTCAAAATAGAAATAAGCTTCCATTCTTCTATCATGTGTGTGTGCCGGCATGGTATTCCAAACACTACCCGATTTTAACTCAGTCATTCCCATTTGCAACTGGCAGGTTGGCAATACACTGTTTACCAAAAGTTTGTTAATAACCCTGTGATTAGCGGTTTCAGGTGTGCCCAATTCTACAATTTCAGCATCAGCTTTACTTACTTTTTTTGTTGGATAAGCGTGGTGTGCTGGTGCAGAATTCAAATATAATTTTGCTGGCTGAGCTGCATCAGCAGATTCGAAAGTAACTTCTTTTGTGCCTTTGCCGATATATAGCGCTTCTTTGTATTCTAACTCGAATGTTTCACCGTCAGCAGTTACAATAGCCTTTCCGCCTACATTGATCATTCCCAACTCCCTTCTTTCTAAAAAATAAGTGGCTTTTAAATCATCAGGATTAGGTAAAGCTAATTTTCCGTTTACTGGCATTGCGCCACCAACAATGTACCGATCAAAATGAGACAAGGTTAGGTTTACCTGGTTCGCTTCAAAAACGTTTTCGATTAAAAAATTTTCCCGCAGTGAGGCGGTATCCATTTGTTTAACTTCTTTTGGGCTTTGAGCGTAACGGCTTTCGAATTTATTCATTGGTTAAAATTTGAGATAAGATTTAGAATCGGAAATCAATTCTTGTTCGCAAATATATTTATACGATACTTATTATTGGAATTAATACTCAACTTTATAATCTTTTTTTAC
>SEDB01000188.1 GCA_004210715.1 Pedobacter sp. | reverse complement strand
CCTGAAACCACTGGAGCAGCCATACTTGTCCCATCAGCATCTTCGTATTTACCTTCAGGAACGGTAGAATTGATTAAAAATCCAGGTGCAAAAACATCAACAGTATATCTGCCATAGTTAGAAAAGCTCGCTTTTAAATTATCGTCGTCCTTATAAGCACTCGCCCCCACTTCAATCCAATTACTGGCTTGTGGTAATTTGAATTTTGCAGAATCAAGTGGTGTAGGCTTAGCAAAAGAAGCTCGATCCAAATTTGGTCTCATGCCCATTGCGCCTTGAGCATTTGGTTTTGAAGGTGTAAAATCAGGTTTAAAAGGTTTTTTATGTGCTAGTTTGTAATCCTCTGCTTCCTTGCTATCATAATATTTATTAGGATAGTTTTCTTCAATATCATTATTCTGATTATCGTTACCGGCAGCATGTACCAAAAGAACGCCTTTACTTTCTGCGTATTTAACAGCATCATCCACCACTTTTTTATCCCACTTATAGCCTTTACCGAAACTCATATTGATCACTTTTGCACCATTATCAACCGCGTAACGAATACCACTGGCAACATCTTTGTCACGTTCATCACCAGTAGGCACTACCCTAATGGCCATAATACGCACATTGTTCGCCACGCCCATAATACCTAAAGCGTTTGTACGATCGGCACCGATAATACCAGAAACATGACTGCCATGGAATGCGTCTGGTCCTTTCACATCGTTATTGCCATAATTGCGTTGGTTCGAATCAGAATAATCATCTCCAACCAATTCTGCACGCATATCATATTTTGGATTCAAATTATATTTAAGCATGGCATCATATTGCTTGTAACCATCCTTAATACTTTTATAAAATTTCTCGAAACCTCCATCCTCTTTGGAGCCTTTGCGAATAATGTTTTTAACCTGTTCCTCTATCTCATCATCAGCCTTGTATCGATCAATTTCCTCATAACTTGGGATCTGTTTATTATTGATTTTTGCAACGGAATCCAGCACCTTATTTATGGCCAATAAAACCGCAAAAGTTTCACTCGCATCGTTATACTTCTTTCCAAAATCGCCTACAATTTTCTTATAAATGCGAAATTCTTCCTTTTGTACACTATCAAGTGGCGTTAAATTTGTTGTTGATTGGTATTTTGGATGATAAATTCGATACAAACGAATCAATTCCAGGTTGTCGAATTCTAGATTGCCCTTCGCCGATCCAATAAAATTCCAACCATGAATATCATCCACATATCCATTTCCATCATCATCAATTCCATTACCGGGAATTTCCTTTTTATTGGTCCATAAAACACTTTGTAAATCGGGATGTTTGGTATCCACTCCACCATCAATTACGGCAACTATAATATTTTCTTTAGGTTTTTTATCTTTTAATAAATCTCGATAAGCCTTTTCAGTACTGATTCCAAAAAAACCATTTTCAATCAAATCCAAATTATACCAATTGGCTGGCAACTGCACATTTTTGCTTTGCGCAAATGTGTTTACATTCAGCAAAAATAAAGTAATGACAAAAAGTAATTTGTGTGGTATTTTATTCATCATGAATTATGTACGTAATACTACAATAATACGGTTTTATTGTAGCCTGCCTGAAAGATTTTACATTTTTTAACAGATCTCTTATGTGAGATAACCCTTAAATATGAATAACAAAAAATATTAGTTGCTGTAACCTGGATTTTGCTGTGGTTTTAACACAGGATTAGCATTTAGTTCGCTTTGAGGCAATGGTAAAACCAATTTATTATCACCAGGTTGAAAATTAACAATTGCCCAATGACCGTTACCAGCAGTTCTTACTACAGGTGTTTTAGTTCTTAATAAATCGAAGAATTTAAATCCTTCGCCATAAAGTTCTTTACCACGCTCTACTAAAATCTCATTAATTAAAGCTTGACCTGTATTTGCAGATGGTACTGTTGCAACACCAGCTCTTTGCTGAATCGCCAATAATGCAGTTTTGGCTGCTGCTTCATTTGCCACACCTTGTCTTGCTTCAGCTTCAGCTTCGATCAAATACATTTCAGCCGATCTAATAATTACCTGGTTTTGAGCTGGAGTAGTGTTAAAATCAAATTTATTGATTAAGAAACCCTCTTGTCCTCTTCTAGCTCCAATCACGCCGTTAACTTTAAATTGTTGTAAACGGATATCATTTGCAGCGAAAGAATTTAAGAAGTTATCTGCAGCTCTAAAACTAGAGTAACCAATATCGAATGGATCGTAGAAAGAATTTACGGTAATGAAGCCTGCATTATCATCTGTTCTTGAATTTAAAGCATAAATCCATTCTGATGTAGGGTTGATAAAACCAGTAAGCAATGATGCGCCTGTACCAAGTGGTTTCCCAACTCTAGCCAATTTCGCATATTTACTTGCGTTAGGATAGTCGCCCATTGTTAAATAAACACGTGCAAGAAATCCTTGTATCGCACCTTTAGTCATTCTATATACACTGGTTTTTGTAGCAGGAATGTTTGCTTCAGCATATAAAAAGTCTGAAAGAATTTGGGCATACACCTCTTTTACTTTAGCTCTTGGAGATAAAGTTCCATTTGGACCAAGAGGAGCTAAAACCAAAGGTACACCTAAAGCTTCTGGATCAAGGGTATAAGGTTTAGCATACCACTGAATCAACCAAAAATAAGCTTCAGCTCTCAATGCTCTTGTCTCCGCGAAGTAAGCACTTTTCTGTGCATCTGTTAATGGCGCAGAAGGTAAGTTCAATTCAAATTGATTAGCATTTGCAATCACTCTATAACCCAATGTCCAATAATCAGATGGTTCAACCGAGCTTGGGCTTTCAATAAACTGATAACCATTTACAAACCTTCCGTAGTTACCCGCACCACTTACTACCAAAACATCACCACCTTTAACATCATTGTTTAAAATCATGTTGTACTTGTAAGATCCGTTTGTAGAAACATCATAAACACCAGTTAATGCTGCCGCAATTTTTTCAGGAGAAGAAAATGCTTCTGCTGCATTTATTTGTTGAGTAGGGGTTACGTCCAGAAAATCTTTCTTACAGCTAGACAAACCTGCAAGTAGAATTAGCGAAGCGTATATCCCAATTTTATTTATCTTTTTCATAATATCTTATCTTTAAATTAAAAACCAGCTGTTAAACCAATTGAAAAGGTTTTAATATTTGGAATATCATTGTTACTAGTTCCTGCAAGCGTTGCTTCTGGGTCAAATCCTTTGTGCGCTGCATAAGTAAATGGATTTTCGGCCATTATAAATAAGCGAGCTGTTGATAATTTAACTTTGCTTGCCCATTCTTTTTTCAAGCTATAACCCAAAGTAATATTTTTAACCCTCATGTATGAACCATCAAACAAGAATCTGCTAGAAGAACTATTTGATAAATCTGTATTAGATGCTGGCAAAAATCTAGGAATAGTAGAAGTAGTATTTGTTGGAGACCATGCATTTAGCACATCTTTAGACATCTGTTGACCTGGAGAAATACCGTTGTGCATCAAAGCAGAATAAAGTGCATCATAAACTTTTCCACCAAGTGAAAAATAAGTATAAACACTTAAATCGAATTCTTTATATGATAATGTGTTGTTGAAACCACCATAATATTTAGGTAAAGCAGAACCTAAACCAGTGTATTGCTTGGCTTCGGCGTATACCTTTGTTGTTACTTTATTTCCACTGGCATCATCTCTGTACCACATTGCTCTACCATCAGCCTGATCAATTCCTGCATATTCCCTCAAATACCATTGGTAACGATCTTGTCCTACTTTAAGCAATTTAGTTCCATCATTTGGATCAACAACTTCATCTTGTGTAGAAGAAATCACTTTGTTTTTAATTTTAGTGATGTTAAAAGCAATATTCCAGTTGAAATTATTTGTTCTAATTGGAGTAGCATTTAATGCAAGTTCAATACCTGTGTTGTTCATTTCTGCCAAATTGGTATTGATTGTACTAAAGCCAGTAGTTCGAGATAATGGTTTGGCAAATAGTAAACCATCTGATTTTTTCTGAAAATAAGAGATTTCTCCACTTAATCTACGGTCTAAAACAGCAAATTCTAAACCAAATTCTAAAGCTCTTGAGCGTTCCCAAGCCAGTTCATCATTTGCTAACTGAGTATATGACATCCCTGCAAGTCCTTCATAAGAATTCAATAATGAATATAAACCTTGGGCTGCATAACGAGCAATATCATTGTTACCGGTTACCCCATAACTTGCACGAAGTTTCAAATCATCAACAAATTTTACATTTTGCATGAAATTTTCTTTGTTAAGTCTCCATGCTCCGCCAACTGACCAAAAGTTACCAAATTTCTTATCTGGACCAAAAGCAGAGAAACCATCCCTTCTAAAACTACCAGATAAGTAATATTTGCTATCATAATCGTAACTTGCCCTCGAGAAATAAGACTCAAGCCTGGCTTCTGTATAAAATGATGAAGCAGTACCTGGAGTGGATGCAGATACCAATTCTGTTTGTCCAGCAAATCCATAACCTGTTGCCATCGCTGTAATCTGATCGAACTTATTACGATAAGCTTCTTGCCCTAACAACACATCAAAATTATGTTTTCCAATGCTCTTATTATAAGATAATGTATTGATGAAAGTAGTCGTGATGTCTTCTTTTGAATAACGATATCCTCTTCCTTTTACCCCTACACCATTACCATGCAATAAATTATAAAACTGGTTTTCTCTTACTGCAGAGTAATCTAAACTCACGGTTGATTTTGCTGTAAATCCATTTAGGAATTTCACTTGTGCATAAGGCGAAGTTGTAATTCTGGTAATTTTGGTTAAGTAAGTATCAAGTTCATTTAAACCAACTGGATTAAAATCAGGAGAAACTGGATTCACATAACTATAAGTTGGATTGCCATTTGCATCAGGAACTGGATTACCATTCGCATCTCTCACATATAATGAATAAATATTTGAGATAATATCCGCGAACCTAACGGGATTGGCACCACCACCAGCACCAGCAGGCGTATTTTGTGTCGAACTAGACAATGTATTGTTAATACCGAAAGAGAAGAAATCATTTACCTGATTAGATAAATTAAATTTACCCGAGTATCTTTTAAAGTCAGATCCTATTACGATACCTTTTTGATCGAAGTAACCACCAGATACATAATATTTAAGCTTATCAGTACCACCGCTTGCAGAAACATTTACATCTTTAGTTTGGCCTCTTCTTAAAACTTCATCTCTCCAATCTGTATCATAGAACAATGCCGCTCCTGGAGCCAATGCACCACCTGCTACAAATGGATTTGCTGTATTAAAAGGATTAACTGTTAATCTATTTCTAGTCAAAGTATTTGCTGCTGTTGCAGCTGCATCTGGTGCTAAACCAGCGGCAATACGTTGCGAATAGTAGCTATCAAAATATAATTTATAATACTCCTGAGCATTTAAAACATCGTGTTTTTTAACTGCTTGATAAGAATAACCACCAGTTACACTAGCATTAAACTTAGTAGCGCCAGCTTTACCTTGTTTTGTTGTAATTAACACAACTCCGTTACCAGCACGAGAACCATAAACAGCAGTTGCAGCAGCGTCTTTCAATACTGTTACAGATTCAATATCATTTGGGTTAAGAGATGATAAAACATCAGCCGTTTGTGCAACCGAAGTCAAATCCGTACCTGATGAAGTTATAGCTATTCCATCAATTACGTATAGAGGTGTTGAACCAGCTGTAATAGATCCCACTCCACGAACCCTCACTTGCGTCGCAGCTCCAGGTTGTCCAGAAACACTGCTAACTTGCACACCAGCAGCAGCACCCTGTAAAGACTTCTGGAAAGAGGTATTTGGTCTGTCAGCAAAGGTCTTCGAATCTACTACTGAAGCAGCGCCAGTAAAGCTCTCTTTTTTAACCGTACCATAGGCAACCACAATTACATCATCCAGTTCATTCGTACTGGCTGATAAAGAAACATTGTAAGTTGAAGAGGAGGTCAACAATATTGTTTGTGAAACAAAACCTAAAGTAGAAAATACCAATGATTTTGTAGATGAACCCACAGTAACTGTAAAAGCACCAGAAGCATTTGTAATCGCTCCGCCTTGCTGCCCTGTAAGTTTCACTGTTACTCCCGGAATCGGAAGTCCGTCATCTTTAGAGGTGACTGTTCCAGTCACTGTTCTGTCCTGAGCAAATGCAGAAAATGCAATGCATACCAGCACGAACAAACTTTGTAAAAGTTTTTTCATGAAATTTGGATTAATGTAGTTTATTTAGTTAATGATTAATTCATCAAATGTAAGCTATATGAGATTGTAAAGCAAATTTTACAAAATTTAGAATTTATGATTATAATATCATTTGACTATTCATGAAACTTCGTTCAAAAGAATACTTTTATAAATAGTGCACTTGGAATATATAGTCTAAATGAAAAATATTAATCGGTAATGTAATCTTTGGCATTATAA
>SEDB01000736.1 GCA_004210715.1 Pedobacter sp. | reverse complement strand
AATTCTTTTCTTGGGATTTGAGCTTCACGCTGTGAGGTATTGTAAACAAATGAAGCTACAATAGTTGCAGATTGCTTTAAATCATCTTCAACTAATCTATCGTAAGTATCCATATTGCTGTGGTGTGTACGTGTATTATAATCAGCAGGATCTTGTATAAATTGAAAGCCTGGGATGCCAACAGCGTCAAATGCTTGGTGATCAGTTCCACCAGTATTACTAACGGTTACAGTAGTAGCTCCCAAATCTTTAAATGGTGCTAACCAGCTCTGAAAAATTGGACCGGCAGCTGCATTTCCTTGTAAATAAATACCGCGGATTTTACCTGTACCATTATCCAGGTTATAATAAGCTGATATTTTCTTTTGATCTGGGGTTAAAACCATGGTTTTCGGATCCCCGAAATGCTTAGCTACATAACCTCTTGAACCAAATAATCCTTGTTCTTCTGAGCTCCATAAAGCAATGCGAATGGTGCGTTTTGGTTTAAAATCAATTGCTTTTAAAATACGCATGGCTTCCATCATTACTGCTGAACCAGCTGCATTATCAGTGGCGCCAGTTGCGGCATGCCATGAATCAAAGTGACCACCTTTTTCTTCTACCAACATGGTATTCATTGCCGCACGAACCTCACGCATTTTCATCATTTGCGCCATGCGCTCAGCCATTGGACCACCTGTTTGGCGCTGGCGTGCACCCGTCTCTGTTGGCTTTGCATCAGCCATTTTGGCTAATGTTGAATCTGCATAACGAGAAAAATCAGGTTTTAACCCGCTTGCTAATGGAGTACCTTGATCCATCATTATAATTTTCCCCGCAAGCTTTCCTTTGTATTTTGCTAAGTCAGCAACACTATCTGCTTTAATTAAAATTACTTCAGATTTAATTGGGCCATTGGTTCCGGGTGTCCAGGCTTTTGGAGAAGCGATAATAGGATGGTAAAATGGAGCTGTTGTTGCGGCATAGTATTTATCAACTTGCCATCCTTTTCCAAATGTGCCCCATGCTTCGAGATGTGCATTTTTCAAGCCCCATTCGGTAAGCTGTTTAATAGCCCATTCCTGCGCTCTTTTTAAGCCGGGTGAGTTGGACAATCTCGGGCCTGAAACATCAGTAAGGTTGAAAGCAATGTCCATTACTTTCGAGTTTTCTAAACCTGCTTTGCGTATTTTTTCTACCACAGTTGCATCTGGAGTATCTTGCGCAAATGCAGAAAAGCATAGGCCAAAGGCCAATGCTGTAATTGCAAATCTTTT
>SEDB01000735.1 GCA_004210715.1 Pedobacter sp. | reverse complement strand
GGTGGTAATGCCGAACCACTGATTTATCACAGCATGTTGAGCGCATATGCATTCGGCTTACATGCAGGCCATTCAGTGCGCACAGATAGCCTTGGCAACTGGCGAATCAGCGCAAGAAATTATACTTCTAATCACCTTTTTCAATTGGCTTATGGAGATCGCAAGCGCAGATTTGATAATCGGAGTACGATCTATCCGGGGATGGATAGCGTGTATTTTGCCAAACCAAAAGATATGTTAATTAAGGACTGGCGAAAAAAAATGGGTTACTGTTATGAGCTAATTGTGCCCAGGCATATGACTGAGAGATCCTATGGGATCATGAGAGAAGAACTACATCGATTCTTTCCAGAATACAAAGTAGCAATAGTCAGAAAAAAACAGCTGGTATTGGTGCTCGTCAAGACGGATAAGCTGGAAAGGTACAAATTTATGAAAGGGGAGGTCGTATCAAATTGGGATCCTTTTCATGTTAAAGTTTCCAATGTCGGCATTGCTCATGTATTGGCCAAACTAAGTACAGTTTACCTTCAGGAAGAGCCCCTATTAATTGATGGAACAGGAATTAAATTTCCGGTTGATCTGGAATTTCAAGCGGACTTGACAAAAATAGAGGAAATTAATAAAGCATTAGCGAGATACGGACTTCTTATTAAAAAAGAGCTAAGGAAAGTTGAGGTGCTTTCAATTTCCAGAAGTAAAGCGGCTCCTGCACAAATGCAAGAATATAAACGAAACCTAAATTAATTATTTATATGCAGAACCTATTCAAATTAGCCCTAATCCTTATCCTGATGATTGGAGCAACACCCAGTTATTCACAACAGCTGTTATCTGGGGTAGTCAAAAATACTGAAGGCACTGGCATTGTGGGTGGGGTGCAACGATCAGATATGGGGAAAACCTCAAAAGCGTATTGTCCGGTAAGGATGGAAAATTCTCTTTGACTTTGCCAAATGGATCTTTTATCCTTAAAATATCCTACATGGGGATGCGCGAAGAACTATATAATCTGAAGGTACCTTTTTCAGGCGAAATAAACGTTGTACTTAAGTCTGCGGAGAATGATCTCGGTGAGGTCAACGTGATGAGTAACGGTTATCAGTCGATACCTAAGGAGCGGTCGACTGGAGCCTTCGTACAGATCAATAAAGAACTTATTGAGAGAAGAGTGTCTACTTCTTTGTTGAACAGATTGGAAGACGTAACCTCCGGTCTGGTTTTCAATAAGACAGCGAATTCAAACAGCGCCATCAGCATTAGGGGACAAAGCACCCTGTTTACTTCTGCTGCGCCATTGATTATTTTGGATAATTTTCCCTATGAGGGAGATCTCAATAATATCAATCCCAATGATGTAGAAAGCATTACTGTATTAAAGGATGCTGCTGCCGCATCTATCTGGGGAGCAAAAGCAGGTAACGGTGTGATTGTAATCAATACCAAAAATGGCAAACTAAATAGTGCTACGAAAATTGGATTTACCTCATCTTTCCAAATAGGGGAAAAGCCTGACCTGTATTATTTTCCTATCATGTCTGTAAACGATTACATTGAAACTGAAAAAAAACTTTTTTCGAACGGCTATTATTCTTCAATGGAAAATTCCCTCTCGAACGTTCCCTTGAGTCAGGTCGTAGAGCTTCTGATTGCAAAGCGGGATGGAAAGCTTAGTTCAGACGCTGCAGG
>SEDB01000187.1 GCA_004210715.1 Pedobacter sp. | reverse complement strand
AAAAAAGATTTGCACCCTACTAGCTACAGACCAGTTGTTTTCAAAGACATGTCTAACGAATATGCTTTCTTAACAAAATCTTGCGTAGATACTAAAGAAACTATTAAATGGGAAGATGGTAATGAGTATCCTCTTTATAAATTAGAGATTTCTCATACTTCACACCCTTTCTATACTGGTAAAATGAAATTGGTTGATACAGCAGGACGTATCGATAAATTCAAAAACCGTTACGCTAAGAAATAATTTTAGCAGTAAAAAGCATTTTTTAAAGTCCCTTTGCCAAAAGCATCGGGACTTTTTTTATTTTTGTCGCTTATGACAATCAATCTATTTGATGATGCTTGCTGGGCGTCTCTCCGTCCACTTACGTTTACAAGGCCCGTTGCTGATTTGCGTGTTGGTATTTTAACAATTGCTGAGAAATGGGCAAAATACTTAAATGCTGACTTCGGTTTTATTACACAGGATTATCTATCAATAAAATACGCTGCTAAAAAAAATGCCAATCTTTTTATAAACGGCTCAATTTGTCCTGATCCTGATTTATTAAGTGCTATTTTAGGACTTAAAACCGGGGAAATTCTTTTATCTGGTAATACTGTAATCGCTTATGCCTGCAGTGAAAGTTTGACTCCTGATCAAGCTAAACAGCAGTTTAAGCCTATTAATTATGAAAGTGATTTTGTAAAGATTATATATCCTGAAAATATTTTTACCAATAACCCTGCTGAAATAAGAAAAGATTTCGAACTGTTGACAAAAGGTCGTACTTCAGCGAAAATAAGTAGTACAAACCAATTATTAGGCGATGATATTTTTTTTGAAGAAGGTGCAAAAGCCGAATGTAGTGTTTTAAATAGTGGTTATGGCCCAATTTACGTGGGTAAAAATGCTGAGATTTGGGAAGGCAGTTTAATCCGTGGTTCTTTTGCCCTTTGCGAAAATTCTTCGGTTAAAATGGGGGCTAAAATTTACTCCGGAACAACCATTGGACCTAATAGCCGTGCAGGAGGAGAGATTAATAATTCGGTAATTTGGGGCAACTCGGCTAAGGGACACGATGGTTACCTGGGCAATTCAGTGCTTGGCGAATGGTGTAATATTGGTGCAGATACCAACAATTCGAATTTGAAAAACAACTATGCCGAAGTAAAGCTTTACGATTACGAAAGCAAAAAAATGCGTAATACGAATTTGCAATTTTGCGGATTAATTATGGCCGATCATGCTAAATCTGGTATCAATACCATGTTTAATACAGGTAGTATTGTTGGTGTAAGTGCAAATGTTAATTATGATTTCATCAGAAATCAGCAAACCAATAAAATAAATACAATGAGAAAACAAATCGTAGCAGGAAACTGGAAAATGAATTTAGATTATAACGAAGGCGTTTCGTTATTCAGTGAGATTGTAAATATGGTTAAAGATGAGCGCAAAGGCGATCAGTTAGCTATCATTTGTTCTCCTTTTATTCACTTAAATAGTTTGGCTAAATTAGGTGGAAACGATGTTAAAATTGGTGCTCAAAATATTAGCGATAAAGAAAGCGGTGCATTTACAGGCGAAACTTCTGCAAAAATGGTTAAATCTGTTGGTGCTGAATATGTAATCTTAGGACATTCAGAACGCAGACAATATTTCGCTGAAAGTGATACATTATTAGCAGAGAAAACCAAAGTTGCTTTGGCTCATGGTTTAACACCCATTTTCTGTATTGGTGAAACATTAGATGAACGTGAAAATGGAAGCTATTTTGAAGTATTGAAAAAACAATTGGTTGAAGGCATTTTTAGCTTAAGTGATGCTGATTTTTCTAAAATCGTAATTGCTTATGAACCAGTTTGGGCTATTGGTACAGGTTTAACAGCTTCACCAGAGCAAGCACAAGATATTCATGCTTTCATCCGCTCGGAAATTGAAGCAAATTATGGTTTCAACATTGCTGATGATACTACAATTCTTTATGGCGGAAGTTGTAACCCTGGTAATGCAGCTAGTTTATTCGCTCAAAAAGATATTGATGGTGGTTTAATTGGAGGAGCATCGTTAAAATCTCGTGATTTTACAGATATTATTAAAGCATTAAATAGCTAAATGCAATATACAAGAGCAATATTTACATTCGAAAATATCGAAGACTATCAGCAGGATCTACTCATTAGTGATCTTGCTGATTTAGGTTTCGATACATTTGAGGATAGTGAGAATGGCTTTACAGCCTTCATAGTTAAGGATAATTTTAATGAACAGAACTTAAAAGATCTGCTCTCTAATTATGCTGATGAATTTGCAACAAACTATCTTTTAGAAGATGTTGCCGATGAAAACTGGAATGCCGAGTGGGAAAAAAACTTCAGTCCGCTGGTTATTGATGATGTTTGTTATGTGAGAGCCACTTTCCACGAACCACAACCATCTTTTCCTTATGAAATTGTAATTGATCCTAAAATGTCATTCGGTACGGGGCACCATCAAACTACAACGATGATGATGCAGTATATTTTAGCTGCTGATTTGAAGGATAAAGAAATTTTAGATATGGGCTGCGGAACGGCGATCCTTGCCATTCTTGCCGCTAAATTAGGCGCTAAAAGCTTGGTCGCAATTGATTATGATGATGTTTGCTATGAAAGTGCAATAGAAAACGCTGCATTGAATAATGTGACCAATTTGAAAGCGCTTTGCGGAAGTAAGGAAGTTATTCCAAATGAAGAGTATGATGTAATCTTTGCAAACATCAACCGCAATATTTTGCTGGATCAAATTCATCGTTATGCTGAAGTTTTAAAGCCGGAAGGAAAAATATTTTTCAGTGGATTTTATCTTGATCCAGATTTGGGAATGATTACTGCTGAATGTGCTAAATATGGCATTAAATATCTTGATCATAAGCAAAATGGCGACTGGGTTGCGGCTCAGTTTGAGAAGAAATAATTAGTGAGTCTTGAATGAGTGAATGATTGGTTTGCATTCAATCACTCGTTCTTTCATTCTCAATTCAATCATTTAAAAATATGCGTATACATTTTATTGCAATTGGTGGAAGTGCGATGCACAATCTGGCCATTGCATTACATAAAAAAGGTTACCAAATCACTGGTTCTGATGATGTGATTTTCGAGCCTGCAAAATCTCGTTTAGATAAATATGGTTTATTGCCAGCTGAAATGGGGTGGGATGAAAATCGTATTTCTGCCGATCTTGACGCTGTAATTTTAGGGATGCATGCTCGAATAGACAATCCTGAATTATTGAAAGCTCAGGAATTAGGTGTTAAAATTTATTCTTATCCTGAATATATTTACGAACAAAGTAAAAATAAATTACGTGTTGTAATTGGGGGTAGTCATGGTAAAACGACTATAACGAGTATGATTCTGCATGTGCTAAACTATTATAATCGCGATTTCGATTATTTAGTTGGAGCGCAATTGGCAGGGTTCGATACGATGGTTAAAGTTACTGAAGAAGCGCCGGTCATGATTATTGAAGGAGATGAATACCTGTCTTCTCCGATTGATAGAAGACCAAAGTTTCATCTTTACAAAGCAAATGTAGCAGTGATCAGCGGCATTGCCTGGGATCATATCAACGTTTTCCCAACTTATGCCGATTATACCTCGCAATTTGATAAGTTTATTAACACTATTGAAGAAAATGGGACTTTGATTTACTGTGAAGCTGACCATGATTTAAATGAGATTGCATTAAACTCAAAAGCAAACATCAATAAAATAGGTTATGCAATACCTCAACATGAAATTCAAAATGGCATTACTTATCTAATGCCAGAAAAAACTGCGCTAAAAATATTTGGCGATCATAACCTGATGAATTTAAATGCAGCAAAACATTTATTGATTTAAAAAGTTTTGAGCAGAAAAGAATGGAACCGTTTTCGGAAGAAGCTGTGCAGGAAGCATTTTCCAATCCAAACTTGAAATTCTTTAACGATGCGGCGAAGCTTAAGGTCTATTTGCTGAGTATAAATTATAGAAACACAAACCTGTTAATGATGAGTTCAGGAAATTACGCGGGTTTTGATTTACCAGAATTATCAGCCTCATTAAAGAGATAATGAAAAGTGTAGGAAATAATATTAAGAAGTGTAGAGTGGCATTAGGATTAAGTCAGGCCGATGTAGCGAAACTTCTTAAAATTTCCACTCCTGCATTTTGTAAAATAGAAACTGGTCAAACCGATTTAAATATCTCAAGATTATTGCAAATTGCTAAAGAGTTTGAGGTATCAATGATTCAATTAATTACTGGAGAAAAGGAATCATCAAATTCATCAGAAGATTTAATTAACCTTAAAGAACAACTCCTGGAAAAAGATGAAGAGATTAATAAACTTCGCAAAAAGGTTATTGATCTTTATGATAAACTGGGGATGTAGAAAGCGCTGTCATTCTGAACGCAGTGAAGAATCCACTTTCCAAAAGTTGTTGCCTAAATTTAGCAATGAATTATTTTATCAAGTACAAATAACGTTTTAGGGCTTGGCGATGGAGGATCTTTCGAAGCAAAATTTTCAATCAAAATGTAAATTTTAATCTAAGCACAACACGTAAATTAAGAATTTTCCGTCCGCTATTTCCAACCCTTGTTGTGCAGTACTGCTTTGGAATATTAGAAAAACGGATTAAAATTTCACTTTCAATCCGTTTATTTTTTATCTCCTGTAATAAGCTACAATACTTGCTTTTGCCAAAGTCTGGTTCCAAAGGTTAAAGCCAACAATAGCGGGATTTATACTGTCATTGAGTCCCAATTTGTCAGTTTTTAAAGCGTAAACGGTTATAATATATTGATGAAATCCGTGTCCTTCCGGCGGACAAGGACCACCAAATCCTTTGATGCCATAATCTGTAAGACTTTGAATAGCTTCTTTTGGTGTCAGATTGAGTTTTGCATTTCCCGCACCAGTAACCAACTCGTTAGTATTTGCAGGAATATCAAACACCACCCAATGCCAAAATCCGCTTCCCGTAGGTGCATCTGGGTCGTACATTGTGATGGCAAAACTTTTCGTTCCTTCCGGAGCGTTTTTCCAGGATAATTGTGGTGATTGGTTTTCTCCCGAACAGCCAAATCCGTTGAACTCTTGAGTTTTAGTTGATTGTCCTCCCAAATCTTTGCTTGATAATGTGAATGTTTTCTGTCCGAAAAGTGCTGTTGAGAAAATCAGCGATAGCACAAAAATTAAATTTGCTTTTGTCATTATATTATGATTTAAAAATTTAAGCAAAATTAGTTTCGATGACACCGAATAAATTTAGAAGAACGTTCAAAAACTGTTGCTAAAAGCTCAGTTTTTATGATTTTGCTTTGGTGTAATTCCGTATTTCGACTTATATGCCTGAACGAAGCTCGATAAATTATCATAACCCATTTCAAAATAAATCTCAGATGAGCTTTTTTGCGCCTGATTAAGCAAATAATAAGCGTGTTCCAATCTTTTATGCTGAAACCATTTGATAGGCGATTCGGAATAATGCTTTTCAAATTCCCTTTTGAAAGTTGAGATACTCATATTGCACAAAAACGCCAATTCTTTTAAAGTCAGTTTATTGAATTGATTGCTTTCAACAGTTCGGGTAAATTTTTGTGAGATAGTGTCGCTATTTGTCAATAAAGAATTTAAAAAATCTGTTCCGTAAATTTCAATAATATAAAGCATTATCTCTTCAAATTTCACATCTAGAAGTTTACTTTGAATACCTTTTGAAAGTTTCGAAATATCTTGCAAACTGCTCACAAAACGTTGAATGAAGTCATCATAACCGAATGAATAGACAGATTTATATTCGGTTTTCTCAGTTTTATTAAATTGAATTTTTTGGATGAATTTCAATAAAATTTCGTTCGAGAAAAATAATAAGACACTGCTGTAATTTCTGGTATCAGAAAGCTTTTCGGTCATTAGACAATGTCCGGATTTCATCATCAAAAAACTGGAATTATCAATGGACAAAGCCGAATTGTCAAAAACGACTTCCTTCTTCCCTTCAGTTAAAAAACTAAAGGTGTTTTGGTTAAAATGATTTGCTGTTTAGAAATTTCCTGCGTGCTGTGATAATCGAAAACTTGTACCGATTGCGAAATATCTAAATATAGTTCGTCAGGAAGTGTGATTGTTTTCATCCAGTTTTCTTTCTTTGTTTTGCGCAGTTTAGGGGAAGTGTTGAAAATAACACAAAGATTCTTCACTGCGTTCAGAATGACAAATCTCACAACAATCGCTACAAAACAACCCTTAGGATTAAGATTGCTTCCTGCCTCGCAGTGACGTCTATTTTCTAAAACATCTTTCTCATTGTTAAATGCTTTTTGCCAAATGTAGCACCTGTTGCCTTATGTATGGCAATCATTTGATCGTTAAAATCACCAACCCAACTCAATTCCAATTCCTTATATTGATTTTTCGGTAACACATATTCGCCCAATCTGATAAATAAAACAGATTCCAGTCCGTGTTTTTGGAACTTTGGTTTTGTACCCATTACAATGGCTCTCATTCTTGTTACGCCAACCCAACGGCGATAGGCAAACTTCAATTTTTCAATTAAACCAAGTTTGCCATCAAAGCCCTTTATCATTTGGTTAGCATCAGGAATAAGTACAACAAACGATGCTGGTTCTCCGTTAAAATAAGCAAACTGAATCAAGTGTTCATCCATGATCGGTTCCATGCTTTTGAAGCTTTCCTGTAAAGTTTCCTTTTTAATGGGAACAAAGTTTTCAAAATCCTGCCAACCATCATTGTAGATTTCCATTAAATCATCGATGTACTTTTCTGAATTTGCCTTGCTGAAATATTCAAATGTATAGCCAGGCTTATTTCTTACCCAATTGGCTATTTTGGTAAAGCGCTCTGGGAATGGAATGGTTAAATTAATGTGATTGGTTAACTGTTCATATTCAGTTGCAAAGCCATAAGCATCAAAGAATTTTTGATAGTAAGGGAAATTATAGTTCATTCCAAAGGATGGAGGTGTAAAACCTTCAACCAACAATCCCCAAAAAGAATCATTTTCCCCAAAATTTATGGGGCCATCCATGGCTTTCATGCGATTGTCCTCTAGCCAGCTTTTTGCAGTGTCGAATAATAAAAAAGCAGCTTTTTCATCGTCAATACACTCGAAAAAACCCATGCCTCCTGTCGGTTGTTCATAGTTGAATGCTTTTTTCTCATTGATGAAAGCAGCAATACGTCCAATTAGATTCCCCGCATCGTCTTTTAGAATCCATCTAGTACATTTACCATGGTTAAAGAAATTGTTCTTGTCAGGATTAAAAACATTCTCTACTTCACTATCTAAGGGACATATCCAGTTTTTATCGTTTTTATAAAGATTTTTTGGAACCGTTAAAAAGTCTTTTTGAAGTGATGTATTGCTAACAGCTATAACTTGCATGGTAAGATTTTAAAATTAAAAAGCATCCTACCAAGCGGTGGGATGCTTTTTCAAATATATAGTTTTTTTAATGATTAGTAATCGTCGTCGTCATCGTCAAAATTATCAAAATTATCCAGATCATCTAAGGGCATATCAAAATCGTCTTCATCTTCTTCTTGCGATTTCTTATTCGTAGCCTGAATATCGTCATCTTCAAGATCATCATCTTCATCTACCTGTTTCTTGGTAGTTGGCTTAGTAGGGAGTTTCTTTGGCGCTTTCATAACACAAAAATAAAAATTGCTTTTATAGTTTAAAAATACAAAAAAACTTTTTTTAATAACAACCTGAAATCAAATAAATTAATTTATTCTATTCAATATTTTCTCCAACTGTATTCTCTTCTTTGGCAATATCTTTTAGCTGCGGAAGTTGGTTTAAATGGTTTAAACCGAAATAATCCATGAAAACATTGCTTGTGCTGTATAATATTGGCCGCCCCGGTGTTTCAGCTTTGCCATCTATGCTGATCAATTCCTTTTCCAATAATCTTTGTACTGAATAATCTGAATTTACCCCTCTGATTTGCTCAATTTCGAGTTTGGTTATCGGCTGTCGGTAAGCAATAATAGCAAGTGTTTCCATTGCTGCCTGGCTCAACTTTTTCTTAGAACGGTGTAGTTGTAATTGGTTAACAGTTTCGTGATAATCTTTTTTCGTTAAGAACTGATAACCTTTATTTAAATTCACTAATTCGATGGCAAAATCATCACCGCTGTATTTTTCTTTAATTAAATCTAAACTTTCAAAAATCTGCGTTTCAATATATTCCTCGTGGAAAACTGCGTTTAGAGCCAACATGATTTCTTGAACGCTGATACTCTGGATGGAGGAGAAGATGAGGGCTTCAATGTGCCAAATGAAACCTGAATTAAGATATAGTTTTAGGTTAGGTTATTAAATATCTATATCAATTCTATAAGAACGTTTTGATAAACACTATCGTTTATTTCTAACACAAGTTTAAGGCTAAACACGATGCGTTGTAAGTTCTATTTAGTGAGTGGTATTAATAATTGAGTAAACGGTAAAAAGCCTATTTTAATGGTATTGATATAGATACTAATGTACCATTTGTAGCCTTTTGTCTAACAGTCAGGTGTATAGGTTTTGCTGCAATTTGTCCTAAAAGGTTTAATCTTTCCTTCGTTAATTGCATTCCTTTACTAATGTGCGTTTCTTTTTTGTCTCGTAAAGAATTGTCTATGCCGATTCCATCATCAATAATTTCGATGTTCAAATAATCTATATCTTTTATTTTGATGTTGATTTGAATTTCTCCACCAGTTTCTTTTGGCATAATGCCATGCCAAATAGCATTTTCAATGTAGGGTTGCAGCAACATCGATGGAATTAAGGTTTCCTCCTGATCAATTTCCTCATCAACAGAAAATGTATATTTTAATTTTTCTCCAAATCTATTTTTTTCCAATTTCAGGTAAAGATTTAAGTATTCAAGCTCTTCTTCGAGTGTAATATAGCTTTTGGTACAAATCTCCAGGTTTTTTCTAATTAAACGGGCAAAGCCAGTTAACACTCTGTTTGCGGAGGCGGTATTTTGAGTGTTGATGTAATGTTGAATAGAATTCATCACATTGAACACAAAATGAGGATTCATCATCGCCTGTAAGGCTTGTTGCTCCAACATCAAAACCTTGTTTTTAAGCAATAGTTGTTCTTGTTCTTTATCTTTTTGCTTCCTGGTAATGTACACAGCAACTTTATAAAAAATATAAGCCACCAACAATATCAAAATGGATAAAAACCAAAGACTTTGCCAGAAATGTTTGGTAATGGAAAAGGCGATTTTTGCCGATGGCCCCCAATTTCCATTCTGACTTTTGGCGGAAACTTCAAAAATATAATCGCCTGATTGTAGAGAAGAAAAATCCAGTCGTCGTGTACGTGTTTCAACCCAGGCTGAGGTTTCACTCAAACGATAACGATATGTGATATCGCTTGTGGTAAAGTCTACGGCGCTAAAAGTGAATAAAATGGTATTATTTCCGGTTTCAAAAGTGAAGTTCTTTTGGTTGACTGGTAATCGCTCATTATCCTTAATAATGGAAGTAACGTAAACTTTTGGCAAATTCCTGCTGATATTTTTATTGTTATATTTAAAAAGAATCAACCCTTTATTTGTGGCAAAATAAGCCGTGCTATCATCAATAAATAAACTGTTGATGTCGTCACTCAGTAAATCCTTTCCATAATCAAAATTAGCTACGCTTGGTTTTTGGGGATAATTGGCGATTTTATTGACACCCTTGTTGGTTAACACCCATATTTCATTATTCTTTATAAAAATTTTGGTGCAAATATTATTGGTAAGTCCGTCTTTTTGGGTAATTTGTTTTGTTATCTGATTGTTTTTGTAGAAAAGCAGGCCATAACCATCCGTTGCTAAAATTAAAGTGCCATCTGCTAATTGTTGGATATCATTAATTCTTTTAGTTAGCAAAGGATGTTTTTCAAAATGTTTAATCAGTTTTCCCTTGGCAAATTGTGATAAACCATTGATGTTGGAAAACCAAAGATTTCCATCCCGGTCATAGAAAACATGATAAGATCTATCTTTAAAAAAATCTTCTTTTTCGCGATATTTCAAAGAATTAAACTCAAAATTATTCAATCGATCAGATAAGAAAACCACACCAGAAGAGAGTGCCAAAGCCAATCTATTACTCTCCTCATCAATACTGAAATGTTTGATCACAAACATGGAATTGTTTGTTTCTTTAAGATATTTTACTTCATTGGTTGTGTTATAGATGTTTTTAAAAACACCCATTCCATAATCGGATGAAAAGTAAATGGATTGGTTTTTAGCATCGAAATTAATTTGCTTTATTGTTTTGTATTTCTTGAAATCATCTAAGCCAATTTCATTAACTTGATAGTTATCAATGGTAAGAATGTCGATTACAGCATCATCAGTACCCAGCCACAATCTATTTTTGCCATCTTTTGTAATGCTTTTAATCACATTACTGCTCAAGCCGGATTCTGCATCAATAATAGAAAGGCGGTTGTTAATGTTTGGCAACATATAAATTCCGATACTGGTGGCGAACCACATATTCTGGTTACTGTCTTTTATTACTTGATTAACCGGAATATCCTGAAGATATTGGACTGTCTTTCCGTTTTTATCCAATGCAAATGATCCATTTGCGTTGGCAATCCAAACCTCTTTTGTGTGGTTATCGTAATAAAAATAACCCGACATATTTTTTATCAGGTTTTGCGGAATAGGAATGATGCTACTGATTTTTCCATTATTGACTGCCTTCAAACCGGTTTTATCTAAATAAATCAGCGACTTATCACTGTTGTTAATCGCCGTCATGTAGGAGAGCGGCTTAACTTCAGAATTGATTACGGAAAAAGTTTTTCCATCAAATTTTTGAACGCTTGATTCGCTGTAGGAGAAAATATTTCCTTTTTCATCTTCGTGAATAAAAGCATTAATAAATTTATCGTCAGTATTGGGAGAAACGTATTTTCTGATTCTTTTTCCGTCCCAGCAAACGATTAAATTAGAATTTGTTCCAAGCCAGATTCTACCTTGCTTATCCATTAAAAATGAGACAATAACTGTATTAAAGCTCAATTTTTTCAATAGCTGGCTATTCTCATGATTATAGAATTTGCCATCCTGCAAATAACTCAATTGTCCATTCAAAGAAAAAAACCAGATTCGTCCGAATTGATCCTCTTTCATCTGAAGGATTTGTGTATCTGGCAAACCATCTTCAATGGTAAAATTTTGAAAGTTTGTGCCATCAAAGCGGCTTATTCCGTTATCGGTTGCTATCCAGATAAAGCCTTTTTGGTCTTGAAGGATGAAGTAGCAATTGTTGCTGGCTAGTCCATTTTTAGAAGTGTAATGTGGCAAATAAGTCATTTGCGCTAAAGCGCCCAAGCCATTAAAGAAAAAGAAAACCAAAAATAACAAGGCAATACCAATCCTCTTCCTAAGTGTTAGGAGGGAAGTACCATGGCCATTTTTGAATTCCTTTTTTTTAAAATTAATGATCACTGCCAGCTTTTGTAAATGATTTTATTTTATCGAAGAAATCGCTCGCCCTTCTCCTGGAAATATTAATGCTTTCGCCATTTTTGAGAAAAACCTGCAGGCCATTTTTCGAATTGTATTCCTTTAAATGATTTAAATTGATGATGTTCGATTTGTGCACACGAACAAACTGTTCAGTGGGCAGCAATTCCTCAAACTCCCTTAAAACCTTTGAAACTGTTATTTTCTCTTCGCTATTTAAATGAACGATAGAATAATTGCTGTCTGCTTCAATGTAGATAATGTCGTCAACGTCAATCATTTTAAAACCTTGTCCGTAGGGTAAGGTTAGCTTTCGTATTTCAGACTTTGTAGCCAAATTTGAAGCCAAATTGCTAATACGCTCATCATTTTCATTTTGGCTTTTGAATAGTTTAATATGTTGCGCAACTTTTTCTACAGCAATTTTTAGTTCATCAATATCAATTGGTTTCAATAAATAATCCAGAGCATTCGCCTTAATCGCTTTTAGCGCATATTGGTCGTAGGCAGTAGTGAAAATTACACCAGCATTTTGTTTTTGGGCATCGGGTATTAAATCGAAACCATTACCTCCTGGCATGGCAATATCCAGAAAAATTAAATCAATTGTGTGGTGGGCTAAAATATCTTTCGCTTCGGCTACAGATCTGGCTATACCCGTAATTTCTACTTCCGGACAATTCTGTTGGAGCAAGAAGAACAGTGATGATCTTGCAAACTCCTCATCATCAACAATAATGGCTTTTAATACATTCATAGTTATAGGTTTGTGAATGTATCAAAATCGGCTAATAAAAAAAAATGTAAAAACAAAAAAACCGGGCACATATTTGTCACGTATGTATCATCAAATCGCATACAAAAACCCTAAACATAGTTACTATGAAAAACAATGAACTAGAAACAAAAAGTGAACTTCAAGAGGAAAGTTTATTAAAAAGCACAGTTGGCAGGAGATCCTTCCTTCAATATGCAGGAGCAAGTGCAGCAGCATTAGCTTTGGTTGCGGCAGGCTGTAGAAAAGATCGTAATTTTACCGATCCAATGACTGGTGCGACACTCGATTTTAAGGATGATTTCGGTGTACTGAATTATGCTTATGCTTTAGAGCAATTAGAAGCAGCATTTTACATTCAGGTTGCTAACTCTAATCCTTCAGGATTTACGGCAGCACAAAAAGCTTACTTCCAGGATGTACAATTCCACGAGATTGCGCATAGAGAATTCTTCAAGAAAGCATTAGGTACCGCTGCGATTGGTAGCTTAGAAGTTAACTTCTCTGCTGTTGATTTTACAAGTGGTGCAAGTGTATTAGCTACTGCTAAAACATTTGAAGATTTAGGCGTGGCAGCTTATAACGGAGCTGGTGTAAGATTAAAAGAAACTGCTTATTTAGTATTAGCCGGACAGATTGTTTCAGTTGAAGCAAAACAAAAATTAACGTTATCAACCTATAATCTTAAACTCAGAAATCATGAATATCATAAATATATTAGACGAAATTGAAAAAGTTGATGGAGAGATCTATGAAAGATTAAATCCACGTAGAGCAGCTATGAAGAGTTTCTTCAACGTTGGAAAGAAAATTTCTTTGGCAGCTTTACCATTGGCTTTAGGTTCTATGTTTCAAAAAGCTTATGGACAATCAAATCCTGCCAATGTAACTGAAGTATTAAACTTTGCGCTTGCATTAGAGCATTTAGAATATAACTTTTACAACAGAGCACTTTTGAGTAGTGGTTTAATTCCAGCAGGTGCTGCAACAACTGCGATCACAACTATCCGTACACATGAGTTGGCTCACGTTAACTTGTTAAGAAGCGCAATTACTGGTGCTGGTGGTACGCCAATCGTATTAGCAGAGGCTAACTTTGATTTTACAGCAGGTGGAACTTTCGGAGATGTTTTCACAAATTATGGAACATTCTTAAAAGTGGCAACTGCTTTTGAAGATACAGGTGTTAGAGCTTACAAAGGTCAGGCGCCAATATTAAAAGGAATGCCAGTTTTAACGACTGCATTGCAAATTCACTCGGTTGAGGCTCGTCACGCATCTCACTTACGCCAGATGACGGCAGCATTTTTAAATGTTCCGTTGAAACCATGGGTTGGTTTAGGTGCCAACGGTGTATCAAATGATACTGGTGTTCCTCAAGTTGATCCGGTTTATGCTCGTGAAAATAATACCATTCAAGCGAACATTGAAATCACTGGTATCAATGGAACTGCAGTTACAAGAGCAGCAGCAGCAGAATCTTTCGATGAGTTTTTAACAGGTGCTGAAGTGAAAACGATTGCAAACTTGTTCATCAG
>SEDB01000186.1 GCA_004210715.1 Pedobacter sp. | reverse complement strand
TGTCAGAATTGTCACCTCGAGGGTGGAACCAAACTGTTCGGAAATAATTATGCTGGTTTTATTTCCAGTTTTCCTAAAATGAGTGGCAGATCAGGAAAGGTTGAACCTGCATCGGCACGTATTGCAGAGTGCTTCAATCGAAGTCTTGCAGGCAAAGTACCAGACGAATCTAGTAAAGAGATACAGGCAATGCTGGCTTATATGAAATGGCTTGGAACAGGTGTAAAAAAAGGGGAGAAAGTGTTTGGAACGGGAACCGAAAAATTAAAATTCCTGGATAGGGCAGCGAATGTCAAACATGGAGCGATTTTATATACCAGTAAATGTCAAAGTTGTCATGGTGCAAATGGTGAGGGAATACTCGATGAAGACAAACTAACTTATGTTTATCCGCCATTATGGGGCAAACACAGCTACAATGATGGCGCAGGGATGTATAGACTCAGTAACTTTGCGGGGTTCGTAAAGAACAATATGCCATATGGTGCCAGATATGGAGATGCGCAGTTAAGTGATGAGGAGGCCTGGGATCTCGCTGCTTTTGTGAACTCACAGCCAAGACCACATAAAGATCAGGGAAAAGATTACCCTGATTTGTTAAAAAAACCTTTTGATGCGCCATACGGACCATATGCCGACAAATTTTCTGAAAATCAACATAAGTATGGTCCATTTGCACCAATTGTAACCTCCGAAAAACAAGTAAAACTAACAACTAAATAAATCATCAAAATCTAAAATCATGAAAAAAATAACCTTAATCTGTACATTATTTTTGCTGATCGCAGCAACCTCGGCCACTTTTGCCCAAGCTACACCTGCTAATTTTACAGGGGCAAAAGCCACCCTGAAAAATTATAAGGCACTGTATGTAATCAATAACGGTGATGAGAAAAAGATTGCAGGAACACTTCGAAACCTAAAAAATGCACTCGACGATCCCAGGTTAAAAGGGAAAATCAATGCAGAACTTATTGCCTTTGGAGATGGCGTAGCTGTTTACCAGAAGAACGGATCTTTTGAAAAAACATTGTTAGAACTGCAATCCAGAGGAGTAATTCTTGCACAATGTGAAAATACCGTCAGAGAAAGGAAAATCGAAAAAAATACCTTATTTGATTTTATCAGTTATGTACCCAGCGGCAATGGTGAAATCATCATCCGTCAATATCAGGGATGGGCAGTTGTACATCCTTAAACCAAATAATTAGAAAATCATGAAATATATAAATCACACCTTTTTAGCCACAGTTGCATTTTTATTGCTTTGTGGAAATGTTAAGGCCCAGGATCATCGCTTTGATCCGCCCTGGAATACTCCACCTGAAAGTAAAGTTCAGTTCACAGTACCTGGAGTAGACAATGTGCCTGATCTTTTTGGAGACATTAATGATCCCCAACTGGTGGTTTTCTTTGCCGGTAACCAGTTTATGTGCATTGACGAATTAATTGCAGCCTTTAAAAAGTCATATCCACATTATCAGCGGGTATTTGCCGAAACGCTTCCCCCAGGCATTTTAGCCCAACAAATAAAAACCGGTAGCATTGTGGTGGGCAACATGAGAATTACCTTAAAGCCGGATGTTTATACAGCTGGTAAGAACCGGATAGACATGACCCCTGAATGGTTTAGCAAAACGACTTTATATGCTAGAAACAGGTTGGCAATCATGGTCCAAAAGGGAAATCCGAAGGCATTGAAGTCACTCAAAGATTTAGCAAATAAAGAGCTGAGGATCAGTATGCCCAATCCAGAGAATGAAGGGATCGGTAAACGTATTGAAGAAGCCTATGTGAAAGCTGGAGGGGAAACATTAAAATCTACCATCATGGAAGATAAAGTTAAAGATAAGACTACTTATCTTACCATGATCCATCATCGCCAATCACCAATGAGGATCCTATACAACGAAAGTGACGCCGCTCCAGTATGGTATACTGAGGCCTACTATCAGAAAATGATTGGCCATCCTGTTGAGCTCATTGAAATTCCTGAAAAAGAGAATATCCATGCGCAATATATAGCGGGACAGTTAAAAGATGCGCCACATCCGGCCGCTGCAAAAGATTTTATGGATTTTTTGATCAGTCCGCAGGCTGCTGCCATCTACAAAAAGTTTGGTTTTGATTTACCTTAAACATAAACACAATGAAAAATATATTTTTAACCATATTGTCAGTCGTTGCTGTAGTGACCATTGGGAATGCACAAATCCCAAACGATACTTTATATGTCTATGGTCCCGGTGGGCCGCTCGGACCGATCAATGAATGTGCGAAGGTTTTTGGAAAGCAGCATGATATCGTAATTAAAGTCACTGCCGGGCCAGATAATGAATGGATGCCGGATGCAATGAAACATGCAGATCTGTTCTTTGGAGGAGCAGAATACATGCTTTCAAAATTCATGTCTGACCACCCAAACATGATAGTGGCGAACTCTCGGACAGAGTTATATAAACGTGCGGCAGCGATCCTGGTACGGCCCGGCAATCCTAAAAACATCAAAAATCTGGGCGATCTCTGTAAACCAGGTGTGAAAATTCTTGATGTGAATGGGGCTGGGCAAATGGGGCTTTGGGAAGATTTGGCAGGTCGACAAGATCTGATTGCAAACATACAGCAGCGTATAGCAGGTACATTTGCAAATTCGGCATTGGGTATTGCTGCATGGAAAAATGATCCTCAATATGATGCCTGGATAACATTTGGCTCCTGGCATAACCGTTTACCAGACCTCACCTCAATGGTTAGGATTCCTGTTACACAAACAGTCTATAGAGGTACACCTGTAGTGAGGGGTAGCACTGGTACGCATAAGTCGGAAACTGAGGATTTTATCAAGTTTATGCAATCCGATAAAGGACATCTCATTTTCAAAAAATGGGGTTGGGAATAAATAATGTCTAAAAACTTATCTTCTATAACATGAAGTTATGGAAGATAAGTTTTAATGATTTGATCGGGGTTTATTAGTTATGGATCTTTGAATTAGAAAATAAAGACAATCAAAATTATGACACAAATCAAAGACAATTCAAATTCTTCTAAAATAAAGGCGGGTAACCTGCTAAACTTAAATTTAAACACCCGTAAAATTATCTTCATCCTGGCAGTTTTGCTGTGCCTCTTTCCATTTATGTCGCCTCCTTTAGCCTTATTGCTAGGATTAGTATTGGCGCAACTAATGGAACATCCCTATCTGCATTTAAATCACAAGGCCACAAACCTGCTGCTAAAAATTTCTGTTGTCGGGCTAGGATTTGGAATGAATGTATTCAGTGCAATGAAAGCAGGAAAAGAAGGCGTACTGTTTACCGTAGTTTCTATTTTCGGAGTGCTTATCATTGGTTTTATCCTGGGAAAAGTATTTAAAATAGAACGTAAAACATCTTTTTTGATATCAGCTGGAACGGCGATCTGTGGTGGAAGTGCTATTGCTGCATTGTCGCCTGTAATGAACGCAGAAGAAAAACAGATCTCCGTTGCAATGGGTACTGTTTTTATACTCAACTCGGTGGCCTTATTTCTTTTCCCCGCTATCGGACATGCGCTTAACTTGTCACAGTCACAATTTGGTATGTGGTGTGCCATTGCTATTCACGATACCAGTTCTGTTGTTGGGGCAGCCAGTAAATATGGTGAACAAGCACTACAGATAGCCACAACTGTTAAGTTAGCCAGAGCACTATGGATTGTTCCCGTAGCGTTTGGTACATCTTTCCTGTTCAAAAGCAACAATAGCAAAGTTAGTATACCCTATTTTATAGGGCTATTTATCCTGGCAATGATCGCCAACACCTACTTACCTTTTATTAAGCCTTTTGCGCCCTACTTTGTAGCATTAGCAAAAGCAGGCTTAACTTTAACCTTGTTCCTGATAGGAAGCGGACTCTCATTTACTATCTTGAAAGCAGTGGGGATAATGCCACTGTTACAAGGCGTAATTTTATGGATAGTAATTTCAAGTGCTGCATTATGGGCAGTTATATCTTTGGTTTAAAATACATTAGTTACTGATCATCACCAGCTTTTTTGAAAGATCATCAATAAGAACCACATGTTTATAATCGGCGCCACCTGTTCCTACACTCTTAATTATCCCCGAGGATTGACCGCTAAAAGCTCCTTTTTCATCGGTCTTAAAAGAATTGATGACATAATCTGCGTTAAACGTATCATTTGAGGAGTTGGTTAACGCTAAAGTATACGAAGTATTTGGCTCGAGTTTTTTAAAGTCCTGTTGGACAAGATCAGTCAAGCCTACGCTTCTTACGTTTAGCATGCCTGATGACATTGAATTATCCTTATTCATCAATTTAATCACCTGACTTTTGTCTGCAAGATTAAGCGGGGTTAAATTTTCTTTTGAGGCATTTGCAGGGCTGGCATTAGCGGCGTACAACAATGCTTGCGGACATTGTCCAATAGCAATGGTTTTTACAACGGCCATTTTTACCAGATCAACCACTTGTACCTGGTCATCATTTTCTAATCCGACATATGCAAATTTACCATCTGCCGAAGTCCAGACGCCATGTGGCAATGATCCTGTCGCAACGCTATCAGTAAGCTTGAAATCTTGTGAAACACTAAATACTTTTAAGCTGTTTTCTCCGCCAATGGTTGCCAGCATCACAGGTGAATCATTAACTAAAGTAAAAGTGACATGGTTGGTAATTGGACCTGTATTTAGTACTGTATGTATCGTATTTGTCTCCGTGCTGATGACAGTGATCTTCCCTACATCCTTATGTGTCAATGCAATCCATTTCCCATCAGGACTACAGAATATATTTGGAGAAAATGGACTAACTACTGGAATACGCTTTACAATAGCATAAGAAGTTGCATTCACTACATCCACTTCTGCAGTAAAGCTGGAACAAATATAAGC
>SEDB01000734.1 GCA_004210715.1 Pedobacter sp. | reverse complement strand
TTATTGCACTATAATTTCCCTGGTTTCTCAACTGGAGAGGTTAGACCAAACAGAGGTGCTGGTCGCCGCGAAATTGGTCACGGTGCTTTAGCGCAACGTTCGTTGAAAAAAGTTTTACCACAAGGTGAAGCTAATCCATATACAATCCGTATCGTTTCTGATATTTTAGAATCTAACGGTTCATCATCAATGGCTACAGTTTGTGCTGGTACATTGGCTTTGATGGATGCTGGTATCAAAATCAAATCTCCAGTTTCTGGTATTGCAATGGGTTTAATTACTGATGAGAAAACTGGTAAATACGCAATTCTTTCTGATATTTTAGGTGATGAAGACCACTTAGGTGATATGGACTTTAAAGTAACAGGTACTGAAAATGGTATCGTTGCTTGTCAAATGGACTTAAAAATCAATGGTTTATCATACGAAGTATTAACTAAAGCTTTATTACAGGCTAAGGATGGTCGTTTACACATCTTAAACGAGATGAAGAAAACGATTGCTCAGCCTAATGAAGACATGAAGCCACATGCTCCACGTATCGTTTCTATCACTATCGAGAAAGAATTCATCGGTGCAATTATCGGCCCTGGAGGTAAAATTATCCAGGAAATGCAACGCGAAACTGGCGCTTCAATCTCTATCGAAGAAGTTGATGGTAAAGGTATCGTAGAAATTTTCGCTGATAACAAAGCTGCAATTGATGCCGCGGTTACTCGTATCCGTAACATCGTAGCTAAGCCAGAAATTGGCGAAGTTTACCAAGGTAAAGTAAAATCAATTATGCCATTTGGTGCATTTGTTGAGGTTATGCCAGGTAAAGATGGTTTACTACACATCTCTGAAATTTCATGGGAACGTTTAGAAACTATGGATGGTGTGTTGAAAGAAGGCGATAAAATCGAGGTTAAATTATTAGACATCGATAAGCAAGGTAAAATGAAACTTTCTCGTAAGGTTTTATTACCAAGACCTGAAAAACCAGCTGCGCCACAAGCATA
>SEDB01000185.1 GCA_004210715.1 Pedobacter sp. | reverse complement strand
TCATCGGACATAAAATTGAAGGTAAAAAACCATCCTTCTTAGATGATGTTAAATTCCTGTTAATTGGTCCGATCTGGTTATTGCACTTCATCTGCAAGAAAACGGGTATTAGGTACTAACCTGAAAGTAGTTAACATTAAATTAACCTTTAGCTAAATAAAGCTTAATTAACATCTAACATATAGCTAACATTGTGGTAATAGCTTTGCCTAAAATTAAACACAGGCAAATTGGACTTAATCACAATTGTAAAAAAGTCGGCATTAGTAATGCTGATTTCATTCTTAAGCATAGCCGCCTATGCGCAAACTGGTAAAATTTCTGGAACGGTAACCGATAAAAAAACCGGCGAAACCTTAATTGGTGTAACTGTTAGAATTAAAGGTACTACTAAAGGAACATCAACTGGATCGGACGGTAAATATACTATCGGATCTTTGGCTGATGGAAAGCACATCGTAGAAGCATCTTATGTTGGATATGCAACAAAGGAATTTCCAGGTGTAGAAGTTAATGGAGGTGATAACACATTACTTAACATTATATTGGATGAATCAAATTCGCAAACTTTAGGGGATGTTCAGGTAAAAGGTGTTGCAGGAAAAGAAAGTGAAACTGCTTTGTTATCTATGCAAAAAAATTCCATAGAAATCAAGCAAGGAATTGGAATTCAGGAACTATCAAGAAAAGGAGTTAGCGATGTTGAAGAAGGCTTAACAAAAATCACTGGTATCACTAAAGTTGATGGTCGTGGCTTATTTGTACGTGGTTTAGAGGATAGGTACAATAATTTATTAATCAATGGCTTGGCTGTTCCATCAAACAACCCATTCAAAAAAATAATTCCGCTTGATCTTTTTCCTACTGATATCGTTTCTGTATTAGAAACCTATAAAACATTTAATTCAAGTTTATATGGTGATTTTGCAGGAGGTACATTTAACATTGTAACAGCAAAAGGCGAAAAACCACTAACGAAAATTAATATCGGAACAAGCTTTATTTCCAATAGCACATTTAAGAAATTTTTAAGAGCCGATGATGCTACATCATTTGGAGATTACTTTGGTTTTTCTGGTAAAGAACGAGATTTGCCTAGGGCTTTTGGTAAAGTACCGTCAGCGTACACGATGTCGACAAGTGAGGCTGGATCACAGTTTGGTTCTGGATTTAACGTAGATGAAGGTAATGCGCCATTAAACACTAATGTAGGTATTCTTCATACTCAGAAATTCAACTTAGATAAGGGCCGTTCATTCCAATATTTATTCTCATTAAATACCGATAACAATTTCCAACTAAGAGAAGGAGTAGATCGTTTCTTTAATACAGCTCAAGGTATTTACGATAATAATTTGTACACACGTAGCTACAGATTTTCTACCAACTCATCTGTTCTGGGTGCGTTAAATTACGCTAGTCCGAGATTGAGTTTAAACATGAATGCATTCTATTTGAAAGGAACTGAAAATCTTATTCAAGATCAATTAGGTTACACTAATAGTCAAGCTACCGTTAGCAATGCATTTATCAGACTAAATCAATTACAAAAAACAGATTTTTTTACTGGACAGTTATTTGCAAACTACAAACTGACTGCAGATGATAAACACAGTGTTAGAGCAGGTGTTTCTTACTCGAAAACACAGTATCAATTGCCAGATAGGAAATCTTTCAAAGGTTCGCAAATTGATGCCAATACTACAGCATTAAGTTATTCTGGTAATAGTGTGGTTAGACAGTATATGGATTTTAACGGTGATTTCTTTGCTTCAGGAATGTTGGAATACAACTGGAAGTTTGGAAATAGTGACTTAGCAAAAGCACACAAGCTATCGGTAGGTTATAATGGATCATTTAATAAAATCCAATCTGATTTTAGATTTTTAGTATCTCAGGATTTAGCTTCAAATGCAGCTGTTTTTCCAACAAACCAACCTGATGGTGTACTGGGTGGTCAGATTGCAAATGGTGGTTTTACTTACCGTGAAGGAACAAATGCAACTTATAGATCGAAAATGCAGGAAGGTGTTAACGCAGGTTATTTAGATTTAGCATTAAACCTTAATGATAAGCTTCAAGCAAATGTTGGAACAAGATTTGAGCAATCGCAACGAATCAGTAGGTATAGGGAGTCAGGAAGTTTCGATGATCCATTTAGAAAGATTACAAAAAATAATTTTGATGTGCTTCCTGCTGCAAATATAAAATATGCGGTTACAGATAAGGCGAATTTCCGTTTATCAGCCTCAAAAACGTTAACTAAACCGGTAGTAATGGAAGCTTATCCGCTTGAATTTGTGAATCCAGATGCTACCATTGAGAATGGTAATCCAAACATTGCAAATAGTAAGAATTATAACTTAGATCTTAAGTATGAGTTCTTCCCTTCAAATAAAGAGATGTTTGCTATTACAGGTTTCGCAAAATATGTTCAAAATCCAATCGAAAGATTATTCATGCAATCAGCAGGTAGTGGGGGTTTGGTTATTACTTATGATAACTCTAAAAAAGCAGTTCTTTATGGCGCTGAAATAGAATTATTATTACAGTTAAGCAGAATTAATGAAGCACTTTCTAACTTCTCTTTCGGTTTCAATACCTCATTAATGGTTACTAAAGCAACTATTGATCCTTCAAGAAATGCTTCTGAGATAAAATCTCTTGGAAATAAATTAACTCGTAAACTTCAAGGTGCTTCGCCATGGTTAATCAATGCCGATATTAAACATGAAAGTGATTTTAGTAAGAAATGGAAAAGCACGATGACTTTAGCTTATAATATTTATGGAGAACGTATTTATGCTGTAGGAACAAATGGTTTGGATAGCTATTATGAAAAACCTTTCGGTAAGCTTGATTTTATCTGGAACAATAAAATTGCAACCAAATGGGATTTAAAATTCGGTGTAGAGAATATCTTAAATCCTACTTATCAAATTGAATTAGGTGGTGATAGTAAAATAAACGTTGTTGAAAACGATTTAACAGTAAAGGATTATAAAAGAGGAGTTGGCGTTTCGCTAGGTTTAGGCTATACTTTCTAAACTGATAACATTATCTTAATAATTGGTTGATATAATCTTAAAACTATATTAACCTATTCAAAACATACAGAATTTAACTTTGCATTATAAAACATATTAACATGAAAAAATTACTTTACGCAGTTGCGATCTCAGCTACGATTTTTACAGGATGCTCGGATGACGATGATGATTTTTTACCACCAACAAAAGAACCAGTTGTAGGTGAAATTACAGGTGATATTACTGCTAACAGAACTTTAGCTTTTGGTAATTATACTTTGAAAGGATTAGTGAAAATTCAATCAGGAGTAACATTAACAATTGAAAAGGGATCTACCTTCACGGCAGATAAAACAGACGGCGAAGACGGATTAGTAGTTTTGAAAGGCGGTACTTTAATCGCTAACGGGACAGCTGATGAGCCAATAGTATTAACCGAAAAATCTAAAGTTGCAGGTTCTTGGGCTGGTATCATCATGTATGGAGACGCCCCGATTATTGCAAGTGCTGGTGCTACTACTTCAACTTCTGAAGATGGTTTAAGCCAGGTATATGGTGGTGCAAATGCTGCACACAGCAGTGGGTCATTGAAATATGTAAGAGTAGAATACGCTGGCCAGGTAATTACTACAAACAATAAAGAACATAATGGTTTCTCATTCTATGCTGTTGGTAGCGGAACGACTTTAGAAAACTTAGTTTCATACAGAGGTAATGATGATGGTTTTGAGTTTTATGGTGGTACAGTAAGTGCTAAAAACTTAATTTCTTATGGCAATTCTGATGATTCATTCGATTGGCAAGATAGCTGGAGAGGTCAAGATAATACAAACTGGTTTGCTTATCAAACTGGTAGAGGTAACTACGGTATGGAAGTTGAAACAAAAAGTAACAACAACGCATTCTGGCCAAAAGTTACAAATATTACTTTGAAAAGAGCTGCAGGTACAACTACTGAATCTCAAGGTGAAATTCAGTTAGATGCTTTCCAGTTTAAAGCTAATGGTAACGGCGAATTTAGTAACATCGTTGTTGATGGTTACGGAAGTCAAACTACTCCTACAGCATTCAATGGTGGTGTAGTTCAAATCTTGGATAAATTAACTTATGATAATCAAGTTTTGACTGGTAAAATTAAATTAACGAACGTTAAGGTTACCAATTCTCCAAATCTATTCATCTCAGGTGCAAATACTTTCACAGTAAATGCAGCTAGTTTCGGTGCAAACTGGACAGCTTCTACAACTGCCACTGGTGCAGCATTAACTAAAGGTAAGTGGGCTACAGTTGATGGTGTTGATTTGTTAGCAAACTTGTAAAATCAATTAAGAATTAAACTAATATAAAAAAGGGCCAGAATTAATTTTCTGGCCCTTTTTATATTATGCAGTTTCTTTTGTTGCAGGTTTTTCTTTCTTTTTAACCACTTTCTTGGTTGCTGCTTTTTCAGTAATTGTTACTGGAACGCTTTCAGTTTCCTCTTCCTTAATAAAAGGGGTAATAGAATCATTTTGAATAGCGATGTTGATTTTCTTCGAAAGTTGTTTGGCAAATTTCTCGATCACTTTATCTGCTTTCTTTGCTTTGCCGTATTGGCTAACAACTTCGTTAAATGCAAGGGCTAATTTTGACTCTAGTTCTTTACGCAATTTTTTGCTTGTCGATTCAGATTTCGACCTGGATTTTTTCTTCTTCATTTAACTCTTGGGGATTTTCCCAAAGATAGAAGATCAGCAAGTTAAATTAATATTATGATTATGTTAAGCAAGTGGTCGCTCGTTAACATCAAGAATATTTAACCTTATATTTAATAATTATTGAGGGTTACTAAAGATAAAATTATGGGTATAAACTTGCCAGTTATAATCGTAGTTGTCGTATTCGTT
>SEDB01000733.1 GCA_004210715.1 Pedobacter sp. | reverse complement strand
AAAGTATAAGCTTTACCAGCTTCTATTTTAGCATGTGCCTTTTTTTGATTTTTAGTTAATTTCGCCACTGTTGTAAACTGTTTTTTAATTAATTGTTCCAGGGTGCGTCACCAGAAACGGTGATTCCCATACTGCGTGCTGTTCCAGCAACCATACTCATTGCAGATTCGATTGTAAATGCATTTAAATCAGGCATTTTATCTTCAGCAATAACTTTAATCTGGTCCCAGGTCACCGACCCAACTTTCTTACGGTTAGGCTCAGCAGAACCACTCTGTAATTTAGTAGCATCTTTTAACTGGATAGCTACCGGAGGGGTTTTGATGATGAAATCGAATGACTTATCAGCATAAACAGTAATTACAACTGGCAATACTTTACCTGCTTTATCTTGGGTACGAGCGTTGTACTGTTTGCAAAACTCCATAATGTTCACCCCTTTAGCACCTAATGCAGGTCCTACTGGTGGCGATGGATTTGCCGCTCCGCCTTTGATCTGTAATTTGATCATTGCACTGACTTCTTTTGCCATTTTGTGTTTTTTGTTTATTTAAAACTCAATGTTAAATATTGGAAGCATGTAACATTTATTTTCCTTACCGCTCCTATAAAGCTTAAAGGACTGCAAAGATATGGATAATCTTGCAGTACTACAATAGATTAGGGAAAATAATTTAAATATTAATTAGATATATTATTACTCAAACTAAAAAAAGCTTTCCTTTTTGAGGAAAGCTTTTGATATCTTAAAAAAATAGTGATTCTTAAATCTACAATAGTAAATCAGATTACTCTTTTTCAACTTGCATGTAGTTAAGCTCCAATGGTGTTTTACGACCGAAGATTTTAACCATCACTTTTAATTTTTTCTTCTCTTCGTTCACTTCTTCAATAATACCAGAGAAACCGTTGAAAGGTCCATCCATTACTTTAATGTTTTCACCAACATAATAAGGAACATTCATCGTTTCGCCTTGCTCGCTCATTTCATCAACCACACCTAAAAT
>SEDB01000732.1 GCA_004210715.1 Pedobacter sp. | reverse complement strand
TCCACAATCTTATATTTTGCCGGGCGCCAATCATTTCTGCCGGTTTCATTCAACAAATCAATGTATTTTGCACTTGCATACATCTCTCCCCAACCTTGACCACCAATATTTGCATACATTCCGCCGATACCGTAATAATGGTCGGAACCCGAGAACTCAGATGCTACACGTTTTATAGCAAAGATGGTTTCTTTATTGCTTTCAGGTAAAAAGGTGTTGTATTTCATAAAATCCGCTCTAGGCAAAAGGCTATAACGACTGGTAGCGTTAATCACTTTCGTAGCATAATCTACCGACAACTGCGCAAAGGCTTGGTTGGGATTTTGGTAAGTTCCACTCATGTAAAGATAAACCCTAGAAAGTAAAGCCTGAGCGGCCTCTTTTGAAGCAAAAATAGATCCTTTATTAATGTTTATCAGCTCTTCTGCCTTCTTTAAATCTGCAATAACCTGCTCATAAGTAGCTTTAACTGTTGATCGGTCAGGCAAAGTCAAGTTAATCACATCTGGTGGAGTACCGTTTACAATCGGCACACCCAGATTGGTTTCCGGGCTTTGGTAATATGGACGCCCATAAGCCCTTACCAAATAAAAGTAAACCAGCCCACGAATAAAATAACATTCGCCCAGCTTACTGTCTAACGTGGTACTTTTGCCTTGAGGGATAATATTGATGATATTGGAAGCTTGAGCAACCGCTTTGTATCCACTGTCCCAGAAGGTGGATAATCTTCCATTATTAGGTGTTCTGGCAAAAGAAATAAATTCATAAAAAGCATCTGTAGAGGCGCCCCTTATCATGATGTTATCTCCAGCATATTCGCCTAAACGGTGCATTGGATCAGACCAGGCCTTTAACTGGGCATAGGTTCCGTTAAGTAATGCGTCGATCGACTCTTCCGGGTTATTATTTATCTTTTCTGACTGCAGGGATCCAAAAGGTTCTCTATCGATTTTGCAGGATGAAATGGCAATAACTGCCAATAATATGATTATGATCTTTTTCAT
>SEDB01000731.1 GCA_004210715.1 Pedobacter sp. | reverse complement strand
TTAGCCGCCTCTTTGTTTACCTGTAAAGCATTTTCCTCTTGGTTTTCTTTACTGGCAGTACGGTTTCCACTATTCACATCTATTACGTGAAGTGCTTCGGTGTGTTCTACAACTAAGTAAGCACCACCCGGTAAGTTTACTGTTTTGCCAAAAGCATTTTTAATTTGCTTTTCAATTCCAAAATGATCGAAAATCGGTTCTTTCTGTTTATAAAGTTTTACGATCTTTTCCATCTCTGGAGAAATATCGTGAACATAAGAACGAATATCGTCGAACAGCTCTGGCGTGCTCACGTAAACGTTTGTAAAATCAGGATTCAGAATATCACGAATTAACGTTGATGATCTGTCCATTTCGCCCCAAACTCTTTTTGAAGGTTCGGTAGAAGGTACTTTTTTAATGAAGTTTTCCCACTTTGCAATTAAATCCAAAAGATCTTTTTGCATTTCGGCAACTCCACGGCCTTCAGAAACGGTTCTGATAATCACCCCAAAATTTTGAGGTTTAATACTTTCGATAATCTTTTTTAAACGATTACGTTCGGTATTGCTTTTAATTTTTTTTGATACAGATATGGTATTGGAGAATGGCACCAGTACCACATACCTGCCGGCAATCGAAATGTCGGAACTTAAACGTGGTCCTTTAGTAGAAATTGGCTCTTTAGCAATTTGTACCGGAAGGAGCATGTTTTTCGAAAGCACATCAGAAATTTTGCCTGCCTTATTAATATCGGCTTCTAGCTTTAAATTATCTAATAATGTGCCTGTAACCGAGCCATTACGCTTGATCTTCGTTAGCTTAATTAAAGATTGCACCTGAGGGCCCAAATCAAAATAATGCAAAAAGGCATCTTTTTCATAACCAACATCCACGAAAGCAGCATTCAGGCCAGGCATAATTTTTTTAATGCGGCCTAAATAAATATCGCCTACGGCGTAGTTATTATTGATTTGTTCTTTGTGAAGCTCAACAAGTTGTTTGTCTTCAATCAACGCTATGGTAACTCC
>SEDB01000184.1 GCA_004210715.1 Pedobacter sp. | reverse complement strand
ATTACTGCACTACTGACTAAGATTAAAGCGACAACGCTAGTTTTGATAGATTTTAACATGTTTTTATTTAAGTTTAGTTATTTACCAATTAATTTTTTCTTTATTTAAGAATGATGCAATACCTTTTTTAAAATCTTCGCTTTCTCGAACACGGGCATTGATTTGTACTGCAAATTCTAAGCTCTTCTCTAACAAAGGATTTGTAGTTTGGTTAATGAGTTGCTTGGTAATCATTAACGAATTACCAGAGCTATCGTTACACAAACTTAATGCAAATTCTTTAACCTTTTGATTAATTTCTGAGGCATTTGTTACAAAATTTATCAATTTATACGCCAACGCCTGTTCTGCATTAAAAGTTTTTCCTGTTAACAGTATTTCTTTAGCAATGGTTTCATTTACTTTTTGAACGAGGAAGCAAGAAACAATTGCAGGAACAAACCCAATTTTAACCTCAGTATAGCCAAAATTACTTTCAGAAGTGGCAAAAACAATATCGCAAATCGTAGCTAAACCACAACCGCCCGCAATAGCATGTCCTTCAACCTGGGCAATCACTACTTTTGGCAAGTAGTAAATGGTAGTAAAAAGCTTTCTTAAATTATTAGAATCTGCTACATTTTCTTCAAAAGTATTTTGTTGTAATTGTTGGAGATATTCTAAATCTGCTCCGGCACTAAAAGAGCCACCATTAGCCTTAAGCACAATAACTTTTGCATCATCGTCTTCAGATGCACGAATAAAGGTTTCAGTTAGTTTCGAAATTAACTTTGGGTTCAAAGCATTTCTCTTTTCAGGTCGGTTGATGGTTATGGTGGCAATTCGTTCTTCCACACTATACAAAACCAAGTTTTCCATATTATTGGGTTAGGTAAACCAAATATGCAGGATTTTTCTTTAAAACATGTGGCACAACTTTATTATTTTCAGCAAATGTTTTAAATGTGGTTATTTTATAATCTTTGTTTGTTGCATCAATAATTAAATTTTTATATTCTATTTCCTTTGGAAGATTTTCGATTTTAAACTTATTGTTCGCTGTTAACCAAATACTTGAAAATATGCCTCTAGTTGATAATTTCTTATAGTTCATTCTCTCATCAATAATTAAGGAATTATAATTATTGAAGATGATTTGGTTATTTTTTTTAAGGAAGAACTTCAGTGTGGTGTCTTGTTTTAAACTAATGAAATCAAATTTATTTATTTGAGACTGCTCCAAAGCAGGTGCTACGAAAAACAGATAGTTTTTGTCATCAGTTGCTAAGTCTGTTACCACCACAGCTTCCCGACCTGTTATAAACGCCGCAGCATAATTTTTCCTTAAGGTAAAAAATATAATTTTCTTTTGATGAACGACTTTCCATTCATCGAATGTGACCATAGAAATATATGCGATGTAAACCATGCCAGATGCGAAAAGGAATTTCTTGTCGAATTTCGATAGGGCATAAACGAATAACCCTAAAGCAAAACATAGTAGGAGTAATTCAGGTAAATTAATCCAAACAGACGAAAAGGTAGAAAAAGGTAAATCGGCAATCCATTTTAAAACTGCATTTGTATTTACGATTATCCACTCAAAAATTGGAGATATTTTATCAATATAAGGAATTAAAATAAAGATTCCTAAAATCATAATCAGGATTAGTGGAATGGATATAAACAGATTTCCAAATAAAAAATATACTGGGAATTGATGAAAATAGTAAATGCAAAGCGGAAAGGTAACCAACTGCGCAGCTAGAGAAAGTGCTATTAATTCCCAAACTTTATTGAGCCATTTATTTTTAAAGAAAGCCCATTTATAAATTTTGGGCTGAAGATAAATCAAACCAAAAACGGAAATGTAAGAAAGTTGAAATCCAACGTCCCAAATCAAAAAGGGGTTGTAAACCAGTTGACAGAATGCTGCAAAAGCTAAAGTATTGTACCCATTTTTACTCTTGGCGAAGGTTCTAGCTGTGATGAAAATAGTAATCATAATTGCTGCACGAACTACTGATGGAGATAAACCCGTAATTAAAGCATAACCCCAAATTAAGCCACAGATTACAATGAACTTTAATATCCGTAGAAATCGTTTTTTATTCAAAAAAACTAAACATAAATCTAAAACAAAGAAAATAATGGCTACATGGCTTCCTGAAACGGACAGCGCATGTATGGTTCCTGTTTTTGAATAAGCCGCCAATGTTTCTTTGCTTAAATCTGCCCGATATCCTAAAATTAGGGTGGATGCTACAGCAAAGGCTTCATCATTTTTAATTAGCTTTCTATATTTGGCAACTTGCTTCTCTCTTAAATCCAATGCAAACTTAATAATTGGATTTCCGATATTTCGGTTCGTCTTGATCAAATGATTTTGATTAATGAAAGTTTGCTCGTAAACATTCTGAGCCGCCAACCAACGTTTAAAATCAAATTCAGCAGGATTATAAGGCGGCTCAACTTCCAAATACTTTGCTGATATTATTAGTTCATCTCCATACTTCAAATGAATAGGATGGATGCTATCAACTTTTAAGGCTAAAAGTAATTTTCCACTTAACTTAATTCGTTTAGATTTTTCAAAACTAGAAACTACATTAGCTGTAAATCTAATAATGTCATTCGTTTGTTTAGGTTCATCATTTACCCAGATTCTTAAATAGGTATAATTTTTCTTTGCGAAATAATTAGATTTTAGTATCTCATTATTTAAGACGGAAAGTAATCCGCCAAAAAAGAAGAAAAATAAGAATATTGAAATTCCTGTTACACCTTTAAATTTATAAGCGTTAAGTTTTTTATAAGTTGCATTGATGGTTAAAATGCATAGGAAAATTATAGCTGATGTCGTCGCTAAAATCAAAATCATTTTTTCTGAGGGATGGAAATAGAATATGCTAATTCCAATTAAAAATGGAAGTAGGATTCTTGCGAAAATGTATTCAGCTTTAAACATTATTTTAAAATTGATACCTCAACTGAATTTTTACTTCTGATTTTTTATTTCCCTGAATTTCATCCAGATATGAGCCAACAGTTTCTACATCTTTATAAATAAACATGGCATATCTGGTCCAGATATTTAATTTCTTTGCAAGGTTATATTTCAGATTAAAATAAGTTCTAAAACCCTTTCCACTGTACATACCAAATGCGAAACTGTATAATACATCATCCTCGTAAAAGGTTATATTTCAGATTAAAATAAGTTCTAAAACCCTTTCCACTGTACATACCAAATGCGAAACTGTATAATACATCATCCTCGTAAGCGTAGATTCTACTGTTGTAACTTGGCGTATTGAAGTATGCAATTCTTAAGTTTCCTGTTACTTTAGAAAACATTGGCGAGTAATCTATATCCTGATAAATCAGATAGCCAAATTCTCGGTTTGCATCACCTTTTTTATATTGAGAAACTTCAGCACGATTTTGAAAACTCCATTTTTTGTTCAGCTGCCAACTTACCTCAATTCGATAATTCTCCTTTTTAACATCATCTAAAAAATTAATAGGAACTTCTAAATCAGTATTTTGTTGTTTGTTTTCAGTTTTAAATCTTGCTAATATTTTAAATATTTTGCTAGGAGTATAAACCGCCTGACTTAAAATTTCGTATCCTTTGGATGGAGCATCAACACGATATTTTAACCATGGGAATTGAAAATAATCGCCATAAATGGAGAATGTCCATCGCTTATTGGGTATAATATTTAAGCCTGTATACAACCCTTTTTCGTTAACAGATTCACTTGCTTCAGCTAATGCCTGGTTAAAAAAGTTATGATAATCTTTTGCATAGTTTCGGTAAGTTACCGCAGCAGAAACTATTGGCGATAAACTAATCAAAGCCCCGTTAACATATGATATTCCGCTATTTGAACCTTTTCCAACTTCTCCAAAAAAATAAATATTTTTGAAAGTGTAGTTGTAATATGCACCAACATTACTCAGTGAATTTCCCGTAAAGCTGAATCGATCATATACAGCGCTTTGAGTGATAAAGCTATTGCTGTATTTGCTTTGATAAGCAATAACCCCAATGCCCAACTGGTTTTTACCGTACTGAATCGCAGCTCCATAAATTTGCTGATTTAGGGAGCCTTTGTTTTCAATTTCTGTTGGTGTTCTGTGATAGCCACTTTGATTTATTGTAGCCTGTACTAAATTACCATTCACATCAAAATCCTGACTAGCGTCCAGATTTCTAAAAGAAACAAAAGGAGTGATATCGAAATTTTTGTAAAGATTAATCGTTGCCGATACACCTCTTAAAAATGAATATTCATTAGCCGAAGTATATGGTCGCAGGCCTAAATCTTTCTTTGCCACACTGGTAACATCAGGTCCTTTGCCAAAAGCAAAACCAGACCACATGGTTAACCCTTGACCAAACTGTAAGGTATAATCTCCCACAACTAACTTCTTTACCCGTCCTAATTTAAACAGCGCAATATTTCCTGAATAAAAATCAAACGGCTTACCAATTAATTTTTCACCAGCATCTTTATCTAGTGTAATCGCTGCCGAAACAATTGTTCCATAGTGATATCGGTAACGTGTCTGAAATCTCTCCGGCGAGCCCAAATATCTGTTTCCAGGTAAATCGGTAAAGCCTTTTTGCTTTTGCAAATTTTGAGCGAAACGTATAACCAAGTCGCTTTCACCAAATTTAATGATGTTTTTGATGGTTAGTTTTTCATATTCCGTAGCAGCATTCAAGGTTACAAAAGGCAGTAAGCTTTGAACTGTTTTAACATCAAAACCATCTATACTTTGAAGTTCCAATACATTTAAAAGATTCCCATTCTCTTTTAGATAAACAAAGAAATTACTGATTTGCAATGGCGATAAAAAAACTAAAGTGTTGAGTTCCTCCTGCGTAGTTTTGTTTAAATTAATGGGATGTTTTTTTAACCGAGTCAACACATCAATTAATTCTGTTATATCATAATCCTCTGGAAGATTTTCTGCTACACTTTCTAAAATGTCACGAACATCAACTTCTCGTTCCTTTACTTGTGCATTGGCAATGAAACCCATCATCACAAGTGCTAATGTTATTAACCTAAAACGCATACCCAACGGCGCTCAATAATTCAAGTATTTTATAATCGATACCTAAGCTTACATCAACAGATTGCTTTGGAGATTTACTTACAGAAGTTGCAATTAATATTTTATCCGATGCCAGATAGCTTGCTCCAATATTAAATGAAGTAGGAATTTCAATTAAAACTTCACTATTAGTAAACTTTTGTTTTGAAGGATTACTTACAAAAGCACCAAACGTGAAATCTTTATTGAATTGATAAAGTACACCAACATCTACAGAAAACCCTGTTGAAGTGCCATAATTTACAATTTTTAGTTGATGATAGTTCCCATTTAATGCAATTGATAATTTTTCTCCGAACTTCTTAGCGTAGGTAAAACCAATTTTATTTTCATTGTATTCGTTCAGACCATAGCGCTGAAAGCTGGCTCCGACAAAATTATTCTTAATCGGCAATACAACAACCAGCCCTTGCGTGCTAATTTCATTGCTAAAAAGATGTTTAATGTAATTTAAAGAAACCGTTGGTTTAACAAGCGATGTAATTCCCGAGGGATTTGCTTGTAATGCCCAAACATCGGTAACAGCTACGCCATTGTTGCCCATAGCAGTTAGCCGTGGGCCCAAATTGTTTTGAGCAAATAAATAAAAAGGCGTGAGGGAGATTAACAATACATTCCATACTTTCATTTGAGGGCTTTAAACCAGTAAATAAAAAATAGGGGTGATTGTTGTTGGTTATTCTAATGTATGGAAAATTTTTGAATGTTTTTATTATTTACTGCAATTTTAAAATTCACTGCTTTAACGAAATGATTTAAAGTTCCTGAGCTAAATTCACTAAAAATCCTTTTAATTTTTCCAATGAATCGATGATTTTTTGATTTTCCTTAACATCCGATTTATTGTTTTTTAAATGTTCTTTTGCACCTTTTAAAGTAAATCCTTTTTCATCAACCAGATTAAAGATAATCTTTAAATTTTCAATGTCTTCCGGCGTAAATAATCGGTTGCCTTTTTTGTTTTTCTTCGGCTGCAGGATATCGAATTCCTTTTCGTAAAAACGGATTTGAGATGCGTTTACATTAAACATTTCAGTCACTTCGCCCATAGTATAATACATTTTATTGATGTCTCTTTCTTTATACGGCATATTTTGTGCTTGATTATGAGTGTATTATATCGATTAATTAAAGTATTCAAATGTAGTGCGATTTTTCCTTATTAACGCAATAAAATTTTAATTTTGTTCCTCCAATAATATTAAAATGACAGCACAAGAAATAAGACAGGCTTTTCTAGATTTTTTTAAAGACAAACAACATCACATCGTTTCGTCAGCACCAATTGTGGTTAAAAACGACCCAACTTTGATGTTTACCAATGCTGGTATGAACCAGTTTAAAGATTTGTTTTTAGGGGAAGCGCCAATCAAATATCCTCGTGTTGTAGATACTCAACGTTGTTTGCGTGTATCTGGTAAGCATAACGATTTAGAAGAAGTTGGTATTGATACCTACCACCATACGATGTTTGAAATGTTGGGCAACTGGAGTTTTGGCGATTATTTTAAGAAAGATGCCATTGCCTGGAGTTGGGAATTATTAACTGAAGTTTATAAAATTCCAAAAGAAAAATTATACGTTACATATTTTGAAGGTGACGAAAAAGAGGGCTTAGAAAAAGATCAGGAAGCTTATGATCTTTGGAAACAATACGTGGATGAAAGCCATATTTTACCAGGAAACAAAAAGGATAATTTCTGGGAAATGGGCGATACCGGACCATGTGGACCTTGTTCTGAAATACATGTAGATTGCCGTACTGATGAAGAAAAAGCTTCGGTTGATGGTGCTACTTTGGTAAATGCTGATCATCCGCAGGTTATCGAAATCTGGAACAATGTATTTATGCAGTTTAACCGTTTAAAAGATGGTTCATTACAAAGCCTGCCAGCAAAACACGTTGATACCGGAATGGGTTTTGAGCGTTTGGTACGTGTTTTACAAGAAAAATCTTCCAACTACGATACTGATGTTTTCCAACCAATGATTCAGTTTATTGCTGAAAAATCTGGAATTAAGTATGGTGCTGATGAGAAAACGGACATCGCCATGCGTGTCATGGCCGACCATATTCGTGCCATTTCATTCGTAATTGCTGATGGTCAGTTACCATCAAACAATAAAGCTGGTTATGTGATTCGTAGGATTTTACGTCGTGCTGTACGTTACGCCTATACTTTCTTAAACTTCAAAGAGCCATTTTTAAATCAATTGGTTCCTTTATTGGCTGAACAGTTTAATGGTGTTTTCGATGAGTTGATTTCTCAACAGGATTTCGTTCAGAAGGTAGTTTTAGAAGAGGAAGTTTCGTTTTTGAGAACTTTATCTGCCGGAATACAAAGATTTGAAAGATACCAAACGCAAAATCATACCGTAGAAGGAAGTTTTGCTTTTGAACTATCTGATACTTTCGGCTTTCCAATCGATTTAACAGAATTGATGGCTCGTGAAAAAGGCTGGTCAGTTGATTTAGCAGCTTATGAACAAGCCCTAAAGAAACAGAAAGATGATAGTCGTGCAGCTACAGCAATTGATACAGGTGATTGGATTATCGTTAACACAGATGATCAAAGTGAATTTGTAGGTTATGATGAGTTAGAAATTGAAACCGAAATACTAAAATACCGCAAGGTTAAAGCTAAAGGTAAAGAACAATATCAGATCGTTTTACGTCAAACACCATTTTATGCTGAAAGTGGCGGTCAGGTAGGAGATACCGGTCGTTTAGAAGATCATAGCCGCCAGTTTTGGGTTGATATTACGGATACTAAAAAAGAGAATGGCTTAACGGTTCATTTTGCAGATATACTTCCAGATAATCTAGAGGGAAAATTCTGGGCAGTTGTTGATGAAGATAAACGTACTTTGACTGAGGATAATCACTCGGCTACACATTTGCTGCATGCCGCAATGAAACAAGTTTTAGGAAGCCATGTAAACCAAAAAGGTTCATTGGTAAATGCTGATTACCTACGTTTCGATTTTTCTCATTTTGCTAAAGTTACTGATGAAGAATTGGCTCAAATTGAGGTAATTGTAAATCAAAAAATAAGACAAAACATTAAGTTAAAAGAACAGAGAAATGTTCCTTACCAGGATGCTATTGAAAGTGGTGTTACGGCTTTGTTTGGTGAAAAGTATGGAGATTTTGTTCGCATGATTACTTTTGATGATCATTTCTCAAAAGAACTTTGTGGTGGTACACACGTTAAAGCAACCGGACAAATCGGTTCTTTCAAAATCATTTCTGAAAGTGCTGTTGCAGCAGGTGTTCGTAGAATTGAGGCTATTACAGCCGATAAAGCAGAACAATATTTCTTAGATCAACGTAAAGAACTTGGCCATTTAAAAACCTTATTAAATGGTTCTAAAGATTTATCTGCATCTGTTCAAGCTTTACTTGATGAAAATGCAAAACTCAAGAAAGAGATCGAAAAATCGACTTTAGAGCGTGTAAGCAATTTAAAACATGAAATTGTTCATCATGTTCGTGGTATAAACGGTGTAAACTTAATTGCGAAACATCTCGATTTGCAAAGTGCTGATGCAGTGAAAAATCTTGCTTTTTCATTAAAAGATATGATTGATAATTTGTTCCTGGTTTTCACAACAGAAATTGAAGGCAAACCTGGAATTACGGTCATGCTTTCTGATGATTTAGTAAAAAATGGAATGAATGCATCAAATATCGTTCGTGAGTTAGGTAAAGAGATTCAGGGTGGAGGCGGTGGTCAGCCATTTTATGCAACCGCTGGTGGTAAAAACTCTGCAGGTTTACCAAATGTATTAAGTAAAGCTGAAGGTTTTATTACTGGATAAAATCCTATTTAAATTATAATTACGTGGAGAAATCTTTGTTGTTTGTTTCAGACAAAAGGATTTCTCTTTTTTTTGCGCTCTATGCTAATTTAGGCACATTTTGGGTTTCGGGTCACTGTCATTGTAAATCAAACCCGATTGAAGTGAAAATCCTTTTAAAAATTGCAGCTACCCATAATAAGCTGTCATGCTGAGGAACGAAGAATCGGCAATCGATGGAACAGATGCTTCGTTCCTCAGCATGACAGAAATTGTTTTTAAAAGATTGTAACGAAAAGGGGGCTAAGATACCCTAGAATTACTGTTTTTGCTTTCCATGAAAAAATAATTTAAAATTAAAAACTAATTCATTAGTTTCGTTTTAAAAAAAATCTAAATGAAAAAAACACTCTTAATTATCGTTTTACTCGCCTCAATCGGTTGGTGTAAAGCACAAAGTAAAAACACCGATAGCCTGTCGAAAGCAATTAAATCAAGATCCGAAGCAATTGGCCATGGGGGCAATAATGAGATCAAGATTAATCTTTTTTATTCTGTTCTTGCTCTTCCCGAGATAACCTATGAAAGAATCATAGAAGATAACATGGGCGCTGGAATTTCTGTCGCAATTGGTGCAACAAATGAAAATGTTTTTGGAAGCAGAATTAATTATATTATCACACCTCATTACCGATTATATTTTGGAAGCAAAAAAGCGAATGGATTCTTTATAGAGGGAAATGCTGGAGTCATATCATATAAAGAATTCGACTACTCATCATTAGCTTACACCTCTTATCCGGCAGGATATAATTATACGCTACCAGAAATAAATTATACAAGTTTTGGATTGGGCGCTGCTGCAGGAGCAAAATTCTTAACTCGAAATGGCTTTTTGGGAGAAGCCTATTTGGGTGTGGGTAGGGTTTTTGGGAGTAAAAATAATGCCGTAGAAGCTTATCCCAGGTTTGGTTTGACTATCGGCAAAAGATTCTAAGAGAATGTAAAATAAACTGTGTCAAAAGTTAAAATTACTAACTTTAGATACAGTTTATTATGACGAGAGAAGAGCAGCTCGATTATGAGCTAATGAAACAAAAAGCCCTTGAGCAATTGCGTTCGGG
>SEDB01000730.1 GCA_004210715.1 Pedobacter sp. | reverse complement strand
CAAATCAAAAACTACGTGGGAGGTGATGATATCCGAACCATTAATTGGAAAGCCACAGCAAGAAAAGGCGATTTGATGGTCAATAACTATACTGACGAAAAATCGCAGAATATTTATTGCATCATCGATAAATCCCGGGTAATGCGCATGCCTTTTGAAGGACTAAGTTTGCTCGATTACGCCATCAATGCTGCGGTTGCCCTTTCGAAAGTGGCCATGTTAAAAGAAGATAAAGCTGGCTTAATTACCATTTCTGAGCATGTTGGGTCAATTGTTCCAGCCGACAGAAAATCAGCACAATTGGGCAACATCATGAATGTGCTTTATAAAGAGAAAACAAGATACCTGGAAAGTAATTTGGAACTATTGTATAGCAGTGTCAGAGCTGTAGTTAAGCAACGGGGCTTACTTGTTTTTTTTACCAATTTCGAAAGCCTTTCAGCATTGCAAAGACAGCTTCCTTATCTGAAACGGATTTCAAAATATCACTTGTTATTGGTTGTGTTTTTTGAAAACACCGAATTGAAAGCACTGAGTAGTGAGCTGGCCAAAGATGTTGAAGGAATTTACCACAAAACCATTGCAGAAAAATTTGTTTACGAAAAGAAACTCATGGTTAAGGAGTTGAATAAACATGGAATTATTTCTGTACTCACACCACCCCATAAATTAACCGTGAGTGTAATTAATCAGTATCTAGCCTTAAAAATAAGCTGATAACGCCTAATGACTTAAGACTGCTGACTATCCTTACTCTTCCTCTCTAAAATATACTTTGTAAAAGTTCATCGATTTATCATCGTCGTAACCTTTTTCAATCATGTCTTTATTGCCGTGAATGTAAATGTGAAAGTTCTTATCCAGTTTTAACACACTTTTGTAGGCTCTGGCTTGCTTTTTCACAGCCGATTCTGCAATTTCAAAATTGTCTGCTATCGGGCTTTCAAATTCCTCTTCGTAGTTCCTCTTGTAATTTTTGAATGATTCAATTCCTTCTGCATTTCCAATTACCTCGTTGCCAAATTCTTCAATATCAAAGGTTTCTTTCTCTTTGAAATACTTCATCGAACGGTTTAGCAGGTCAATTTTATCCGCTTTGCTAATCTCATAATCATCATCTAGTTTTTGGGTTACAAAGTTTTTGTAAACGCCTAAAACGTTATTGGTTTGGTTATAACTATCATTTCTGATCTTCAATTTCAAAAATTCATCTTTCCAATATACGGCAGATTCATTGCTGCTTTTTGACTGATCTAAAACCACTACTTTGTAGCCCTCTGTCTGATCTGTATTGAAAATCAAGCAGCCCTTATCCAATTTATTAATACTGATCGCGTCTTGCTCGTAGCTCATATTAAAACCGTCATCCTTCGGGAAAACCTTTAAATAGGTGTCCTTTGTTTCCGATTTGAAAATGCCAATCGCTTCAAGCTGTTCGCCTTCGATTTGTACTTTTTCGAAATAGGCAACATACAACTCGCCCGATTTTATTTTTGGATGATTGGCCACATCGTATAGATATTTTGCCAGTTGCTGCGAATCTTCATGAAAAAGTTCGGTGTTCTCAAAAATTTCATGTGCAAAATGATAAACCTCGTTCAGGTTTAAATTATCGTTGGGATGAAAGAAACGATAAACCTCATTTACTTTTTCGAAAGGCTTTAAAAAGTACTGCATCAGCAAATTACCCAAAACCTCATCGTCAATATTCAGTGGAGC
>SEDB01000729.1 GCA_004210715.1 Pedobacter sp. | reverse complement strand
ATGTTTTTAACTTTAAAATACGATCCATCAACAATTGATAAGGAACTAATAAAGGTGTTGCTCAAACTTGTGCCAGTTGTTGGTCTTGGAAAGTCATTTGTAGGATTAGATGGTGTCCAATAATTATATGTTTCAGGTTGTGCAACAGTATTCCAATAACCCAATAATTGCGCATTAATAGTTTGTCCGTAACGCATGGTCATGAATACGGTTAAATCAAATCCTTTGTAAGCAAAAGTATTTTGTAAGCCCAAGCTAAAATCTGGTGTATTATGTCCCAAAATCATCCGATCAGAAGCTGAATAAGGATGTACACCATTGTCACTTACACCAGAAGCATCAGTTCTGGGTACTGTGGCTAATTTAACATCACCAGGTTTTGCACCATATTTCGCCGCTTCAGTTTCTTCTCCCAACTGCCAGATTCCTAACTTTTTATAACCGTAAATTACACTTTGTGGCAACTGACTGCCCACAAAAAGGTTATTGGTAATTAAGGCTGTAGTGGCAACTGAATTGCCTAAATCAAGTTTCGTAAGTTCTTCTGTGGCTCTGGTAAAAGTGAATGCCGAATTCCACCTGAAATCTTTGGTATCAATATTTCGGCTGTTGATGGTTAACTCGATACCCTGATTTTTCGTTTCTCCGATATTGGCATAGATAAAATATTGATTTTTCGCATCATAACCTCCATCTGTTGGTGGTAAATTCCTTGGATATAAAACACCTTTTGATTTGGTGTGGAAGTATTCTCCTGCAAAATCAACCCTTCCGTTAAATAAAGTAAAATCTAAACCTAAGTTAAAATTGTAAGAACGTTCCCAGGTTAAAGCTTCGTTACCTAAAGCACGATTTGTTGAATACAATGGCAACGCTGTTGAACCGCCTAAAGTGAGTGGAAAATCTCCTGATCTTGAAGCTACCAAAGTACTGTTATTGTAAGCAGGGATGTTTGGATTTCCGGCCACACCATAACCTGCTCTCAACTTAAGATTGGTTACGTAAGCTTTGCT
>SEDB01000728.1 GCA_004210715.1 Pedobacter sp. | reverse complement strand
ATAAACCTGTATTGCGGTATTTTCCTAAACCGTCAAAAATTGCCATTTTATAAATATTTAAATTGAACGTTGTTTTTTTCTACTGTTAATTCAACCACTGCTCCTAAAATCATACTCAAGTTATTTTCAATGTGCCCTGTTGGGAAATTGAAACACACGGGGTAATCATACTCTTTCACAATCTCCCAAATGACCTGGTCAGCCGTTTGGCCGAAAGAGATCTTTTCCTCTTCAATTTCATTGAAGGCACCAATAATCAACCCTTTCAGGTTTTTAAGTTTGCCGGCACGTTTAAGCATTCTCATCATCCTATCGATACTAAATTCCTGCTCGCCCACATCTTCCAAAAACAAAATCTTATCAGTATAATCCATCTCGGAAACCGACCCCTGAACCATCGCAAGCAAAGTTAAATTGCCTCCAATTAAAATCCCTTGGCCCACTCCGGTTTTGTTATTGAAATCACTACTGTATGAATAAGCCTGCTGCTCGCCAAAAAGAGCTTTATTCAATGATATTAAAGCTTCAGGCGTAGATTCATCAAAAGTATAAGGCATTTGCGCATGTAAACATTGGGTTTGGGTTTGCGCAATAATGTGCGAAAGCAGAATGGTTACATCACTAAATTATCTCCTTTTTTTAAATACGGGGGCTGTTTAATCATCTTTAAAACACTTATCTTTGCCAAATTAATAAAAATTGTTTTGGATAATAGTAAAATAAAAAGATATACCGTAACGGCAGCACTTCCATATACCAATGGACCGGTTCACATAGGACACCTTGCCGGTGTTTACATTCCTGCTGATATTTATGCCCGTTACCTCAGATCAAATAAGCGTGATGTGAAGTTCATTTGCGGATCTGATGAAAACGGTGTGCCGATTACACTAAAGGCAAAACGCGAAGGGATCACCCCTCAGGAAGTAGTAGATAAATACCACAAGATCATTGGTGATTCTTTTAAAGAATTTGGTGTTTCTTTTGATATATACCATCGTACATCATCACAAACGCATCACCAAACCGCATCCGATTTCTTTAAAACACTTTATGATAAGGGCGTTTTTACGGAGGAAGTAACGGAGCAATATTACGATCCAACAGCAAAACAATTTTTAGCCGATCGCTACATTACCGGTACATGCCCTAAATGTGGCAATGAAAATGCTTATGGCGATCAGTGTGAAAACTGTGGTTCTACGCTAAATGCTACCGATTTAATTAATCCTAAATCAACCCTTTCTGGCGATAAGCCTATTTTAAAAGAAACCAAAAACTGGTTCCTGCCTTTAGATCAGTACGAAGAACGTTTAAGAACTTACATTGAAAGCCATAAAGAATGGCGCCCAAATGTTTATGGTCAATGCCAAAGCTGGTTAAATGCCGGTTTGCAGCCTCGTGCCATGACCCGCGATTTAGATTGGGGTGTACGTGTTCCACTCCGCGATGCAGAGGGTAAAGTATTGTATGTGTGGTTTGATGCACCAATTGGTTACATTTCTGCCACTAAAGAGCTTTGCAACTATGCCAAGCTCGATGTTTGGAATCCAAAAGCAGAAGA
>SEDB01000727.1 GCA_004210715.1 Pedobacter sp. | reverse complement strand
TCATTCCATTCAGAAAACATACTTACATATTTACTGAAATTGGTTAAAAGAATATAATCTCCGAATTGATCTAAAGGTCTTCCAGTATACCTAGGCAACCAATTTTTAACAATCTCATCCTTTGATTTTAAGCCAGCCTTAACCGGACTTTCTACTTCTTTTATTTTTTTTGACTTCTCTACAATGGCTTCGTCTTTTTTTACGTCTTTTTCTTCATTCATATTTTAATAGCTTTGAGCATAGCGCAAGGCGCATAGCGTTAACAAATATTATATTAAAAAAAATCCCCCCGCTTTCGCGAGAGGATTTAATTTTATGCGGCTTGTAACTTTTTAAAGTCGGCCTTTTCAAATTTCTCTATCGCATAATCGAGATTAATGTGCAATTCCTTGACATCTGTCTGTGTTGGTGTATCGAACATCGCATCAAGCATAATCGCTTCACAAATTGATCTTAAACCACGGGCGCCCAATTTGTATTCCATTGCTTTATCAACAATAAAATCTAAAACATCATCTTCGAAAACCAAGTTAACATCTTCGTAAGCAAAAAGCTTAACATATTGCTTAATTAATGAATTTTTAGGAGCGGTTAAAATATTACGCAACGACTCTTTATCCAATGGATTTAAGTGAGACAGCACTGGAATTTACAACCGTACCTTCCAAAATCTTCAGTAATGCTTGCTGAACACCTTCGCCTGATACATCACGGGTAATGGATGGATTATCGCTTTTACGGGCAACCTTATCTACCTCATCAATATACACAATTCCACGTTCAGCAGCAGCCACATCGTAATCTGCCGCCTGAAGTAAACGCGTTAAAATACTTTCTACATCCTCTCCTACGTAACCAGCCTCAGTTAAAACTGTTGCATCGCAGATACAAAAAGGTACATGTAAAATTTTAGCAATCGTTTTAGCTAAAAGTGTTTTACCAGTTCCTGTTTCGCCCACCAGCATGATATTCGATTTTTCAATCTCAATTTCGTCTTTATCAATTTTTTGATTCAAACGTTTATAGTGGTTATAAACTGCTACTGATAATACTTTCTTCGCGTCATCCTGACCAATTACATATTGATCCAAATGCTGTTTAATTTCTAAAGGTTTAAGCAGAGAAATTGCAGCCTGAATATTTTTAGTGTTCTTGGTACCTAATTCCTGCGCAAGCAATTGATTGGCCTGGGTTACACACTTATCGCAGATAAATGCATCCATGCCTTCAATCAACATTAAAGTTTCATGCTTGCCAGAATGGCAGAATGAACAACGGGATTCTTTATTTTGTTTCGCCATCTTTCTTTGCGTTTCTCGATAAAACTTCATCAACCATACCAAATCCTTTTGCCTCATCGGCAGTCATCCAGTAATCGCGATCTGAAGCTTTCTC
>SEDB01000726.1 GCA_004210715.1 Pedobacter sp. | reverse complement strand
GCTCTTCCAGGTCGCTGCACACCAAAGTTGTCGTATACTTCGGCGTTAAGCATATTTTTACAATCTAAGCTTGCAACCAGTTTCCCACTGGGAAAACGATAACTGGCTCCTAAATCGTGGGTAAGTTGGTTTGGCGTGGTAAACCATTCTGATTCAATCCAGATGGTGCTGAATGAGGCCACATAACCAGCATTGTAGTACACATTCATTACCGATTTCTTTTGAATAACATCGTTGAATCGATATTGAACATTACCATTTACAGTAAAGAATGGCTCGTTTGGAACTTGTTTGTTGTACAAACTGTTTGGGTTACCTCTTTCATCCAATTCTACTTTGTAAAGTGAGTTGAATTTCGAGAAGTTCAGCATTGCATTTAGCCTGTTGTTATAGATGTAGTTGATTTCTGCCTCAAAACCGATTGATTGTGTTTTGGATAAGTTAACAAATTGAGTAACCTGGATGTCTTCAACCTGACTTTCTCGGCCCTCAATTACAGGATCTATCCTTGTTTGCTGAATAATTTTATCATATCCATTTCTCCAGAAAGCATTTCCATATAAAGAGAATTTATGTTTATCAGAGCTGGAAAAGTTATAACGCCCACCTAGGTTATAGTTAATGGCCAGCTCTGGTAGAATGGCAGGGTTTGCCAACAGGTTATTTTCCGGTTCGCCATAAATGTGCCTGTCAGTGGGCATGATGTATGATTTTTCTGCTGATAGAATCAGAAATCCATTGCGGATAGCCTCATAAGAAAGTGTTCCTCCATAACCTTTATTATCTCTGGTGGTACTGCTGTTTTGATAAAGCAATTGTCCGTTAGTTTCACTTATTGGCCTATTCTGATCGGTTTTGTAAACGGCATATTTTCCAAAAATATTAGTTTTTAATTTGCCTTTTAAAAACTCAGCTTCATAGTTCATGGCGAAAATATTAGTGGTTAAACTATTCTCAGTAATCCATTTGCTTCTTTCAGGAATTAGTAAATCCTGATCATTTCGATCAGATTTTTCGAA
>SEDB01000725.1 GCA_004210715.1 Pedobacter sp. | reverse complement strand
GTTGTAGTCTGATCGAAACGCTCACCTGTTAAACCATTATATAAGTAAGTTTTTCCTGAAGCAGGAACACCCGCTTTAGCAATCCACTCTTCTACCTCATCATGAGTAGCACCATCAAAAATAGGAGTTGCAAATTTAACACCTAATTCCTGGCCTGCCCAAGCTAAAATAGTTTCGTAGATCTGGCCAAGGTTCATACGTGAAGGTACACCCAGTGGGTTCAACACGATATCAACCGGAGTACCATCAGCTAAGAAAGGCATATCTTCATCACGTACAATACGTGCAACAATACCTTTGTTACCATGGCGACCCGCCATTTTATCACCTACTTTTAATTTACGTTTTTTAGCAACATAAACTTTTGCCATTTGTACAATACCCGATGGAAGCTCATCACCTACACTGATCGCAAATTTATCGCGTTTGTAAGCTCCAAGTTCTTCGTTAACACGGATACCGTAGTTGTGAAGCAACATTTTAATCATCTCGTTTTTGTCATCATCAGTAGTCCATTTGTTAGGGCTGATGTGCGCAAATTCAAGATCTGCTAAAATTTTCTGAGTAAATTTAGCGCCTTTAGCAACTAATAATTCTTTGTAAATGTTAAATACACCCTGAGATGTTTTTCCATTTACAATTGTGAATAATTTGTCTACTAATTCTGCTTTTAATTTCTCAGTGATATTGTTATATCCTTTGTCTAATTTCTCAATCGCCGATTTCTCTTCAGCTTTTGTAGTTTTCTTAGCACGGCTGAATAATTTTGTATCAATTACCACACCTTGGATTGAAGGAGGAGTTTTTAAAGACGCATCTTTAACATCACCTGCTTTATCACCAAAGATTGCACGTAGTAATTTCTCTTCTGGTGAAGGATCAGACTCTCCTTTTGGAGTAATCTTACCAATTAAAATATCACCTTCTTTTACATCAGCACCAACACGGATAATACCGTTTTCATCTAAGTCTTTTGTAGCCTCTTCAGAAACGTTCGGGATATCTGGTGTTAATTCCTC
>SEDB01000183.1 GCA_004210715.1 Pedobacter sp. | reverse complement strand
CATCATCCAAAGGTTCACCAAAATTAGGTCAGGATAACATAAAAATCATCAAAGAATTTATTACCCAGAATACCACTGCAAATGCATAATCAGCTAGAAACTTTCAGGATTGCGGTTCGTAAATTTGCACCTTTTGAATCTGCGATGCAGAAATTCTGGGACAAATTTTGTGCGTTTTCAGGCTGTAAGTTAAAGCTGGAAATGGTGGTGATGGATTTGCATGAACTTTACGATGCAGCCATCACACAGAAAGGTTTGGCAAACGGAAATTTCGATATTGCGCACATCAGCACGGATTGGATTCTGGAAGCTTATTCCAATCAGGATGTAGAAATTTTAAATCCTTACATCAACAGAAATAAGCCACAGAATTTTCCACAGGGATGGAGTAAATCACTGTTGGGTTTGCAGCGTTTCGGTTGGGAAGTGGTAGGTTTGCCCTTTCACGATGGGCCAGAATGTTTCATTTATCGAAAAGATTTATCAATTGTGGACCCGAGGCGGAAGTTTGGTTGATAAAAATGGACTGATAAAAATCAACACACAAGAAGCTATTGATGGATTAGATTTCTACCGAACAATTGTAAATGATAAATCGGCCGTTCATCCAAAATCATCTGAATTTGAATCCGTAGCCGCTGGCATTGCCTTTTCGCAAGGCGAAGCCGCAATGATGATTAACTGGTTTGGTTTTGCTGCAATGTGCGAAGTGGATGAAAATTCAAAAGTTAAAGGTAAAATTGAAGTTGATTTATTGCCATCTCTAACTGATAAAAACTCCGCATCTTTAAATGTTTACTGGCTTTACACTATCGCCAAAGGCAGCAAAAATAAAACAATTGCATACGATTTTCTTCGCTTTGCCTTGGCTGAAGAGCAAGATAAACAATTGACTTTAGAAGGTGGGATTGGTTGTAGAATCTCAACTTGGAAAGATGCAGAAATCAACGCAATCATACCTTACTACCATAAATTAGAGCAGTTGCATGAAGTGGCAAAAACACTTCCGCAAAAAGAAAATTGGGCTGCAATTGCGGTAATAATTGATAAAATGGTTTTGCAGGCTATCAATACCGATACGCCTAGTTCGGAATTAATTCAGCTTGCCCAAAACCAAATTAACGAAATTGATAAATGAGCATAGAAATAAAATATAAGCCCGAATTACCAGAAACGAAGCAGCCAATTATCATTATTGGAGCAGGCGGAATTGTTGCTGATGCACATCTTCCAGCGTATAAAATTGCAGGTTTTGAGGTTTTTGGAATTGTAAACAGAACCAAAGAAAGGGCGCAAAAATTGGCTGATGCCTTTGGCATTCCCAATGTATTTAATACTGTTGCGGAAGCTGTGGCGAACGCACCCGAAAATGCGGTTTATGATTTAACAACCATGCCCGCACAATATATAGATGCTTTAAATCAGTTACCTGATGGTAGTGCGGTGTTGATTCAAAAACCAATGGGCGATGATTTTACACAAGCAAATGAAATTCTGGAATTATGCAGGGCAAAGAATTTGAAGGCAGCGATAAACTTTCAGCTGCGTTTTGCGCCTTTTGTAAGTGCAGCGAGATATTTGATTGATAAAGGTTTAATTGGCGAACTGTACGATATGGAAGTTCGCGTAACGATTAAAACGCCTTGGGAAATTTTTCCTCATGTGATTATTCATCCGAGATTGGAAATTCAATATCATAGCATTCACTATGTTGATTTAATCCGTTCGTTTTTGGGTAATCCGCAAAGCGTTTTGGCGAAAACCTTAAGACATCCTGCCAAAAGTTTGTCATCCTCTCGCTCTACCATTTTATTTGATTACGGCGATACAATGCATGCTGTCATAAACACCAACCACGACCATGATTTCGGTGCAAACCACCAGGAAAGTTATATTAAATGGGAGGGTACGAAAGGTGCAATTGTAGCTAAAATTGGTTTGCTAATGGATTATCCACATGGTGTGCCTGATGTTTTTGAATATTGTATTGTTGAAGATGGAAAATCGCCTGAATGGAAAACGGTAAAATTAGATGGCTCGTGGTTTCCAGAGGCTTTTATCGGTACAATGGCAAATTTAATGCGATATAATGAAGGAAGTGACAAAGTGCTGCATACAAGCGTTGAAGATGTGATACAAACCATGGCAGTTGTAGAAAGTGCTTATCAATCTAGTGATATTGGAGGGATTAAGGTTAGTTAGGCATATCGTCATTGCGAGACACGAAGCAATCTCTTTTGTTTTGTCTTAGCCAGACGGGCTTTTTTCTTTTGACCGCAAAAGAAACAAAACTCCTGGCTTAAAATTTTTCTTTTGAAGTTTCTGCTTGGGCTTGGAACTGCATTCCGAAAAATTTGTTAGGCCAGATTTAAGTAGAACGAAGATTTAGTGGGTAGGCTTAGTTGGGTGGAAACGCGAATTGTAGATTAAAAACGACGAGGTGCCTGAAAGGCGGGGTGGTATTAGATGAAATAACTCATGATTTCAATGATGAGGAAATAAAAAATAAATAAAAATATTGGTCGTACGATTACAGAAACAGATTTCGTGGTTCACGCTGGCCATACAGGCGATTTCTTTCCGCACCACATGGATGCAGAATGGTGCGCAACGCAACCTTTTAAACAGCGTATTGCCCACGGAACAATGATTTTTAGCATCGGAATTGGCTTAACCGCGTCTGAAATAAATCCAGAAGCCATGTCTAAAGGTTATGACAAATTGCGTTTCGTAAAACCTGTTTTTATTGGCGATACCATCCACTCTGAAATCACGATTTCTGAAAAAGGAGAAAGTAAAAGACAAGAATACGGAACCGTTACCGAACATGTAGAAATTATTAATCAGCATGGCGATGTTGTTTTAGTCTGCGACCATTTACTTGTAGTGAAAAAGAAATAAGTTTAGTCGTTCATTGGTTCACTTGTATATTAGTCAAAATGGCTAATCGTAACAGTTAACTAAATAATTAGCTAAGAAAGTCGCTAACCAATGAACTAATGACTAATGAACTATGATACCAATGAACTATTGACTAATGACCAAATAAACCAAATATAATGAACCACAACACACAACCAGAAATCGTTACTGAAGGCGATCCATCATCAGGGAAAAGATATTTACTGCCATTTATATTAGTGGTAAGCTTGTTTTTTCTTTGGGGCATGGCACATAATCTCGATTCGATTTTAATTCCACACCTCAAAAAAGCCTGTAATTTAAGCAACAGCCAATCAACACTAATTGATACCTCGGTATTCTTTGCCTACTTTTTAATGGCTATCCCTGCCGGTATGATCCTGAAAAGGTGGGGATATAAAGCCACAATGATTTCGGGATTGCTGGCCTTCGCCTTTGGTGCCTTTCTTTTTGTTCCGGCTGCAAATAATTTATCTTATGTCACCTTTTTAATTGCACTTTTTATCATTGGCTGTGGATTGACCATGCTCGAGACATCTGCCAACCCGTATGCGGCAGTTTTAGGTAATCCATCCAAAGCTACGAGCAGATTGAATCTGGCAGCCTCGTTCAATGGTTTAGCTGCAATGGTAGCGCCACTTATTGGCGGTTTGTTTATCCTTTCAGGAAAATCGCATACCAAGGAAGAGCTTGCTGCAATGACAGAAGCCAGCCGAAACAGTTATTTCCTGGAAGAGGCCGCATCCGTTAAAACACCATACATCACACTTGGTGTTATTTTATTGGTGATCGCAGTAATATTTTATTTCATTCACCTGCCGGAAATTAAAACCAAAAGTGTTGATGGCGAAGCAAAAGGTAGTTTTTTTGGCGCATTACGCCACAAGCATTTACGGTGGGCGGTTATTGCACAGTTTTTTTATGTTGGCGCTCAGGTTTGCGTAACCAGCTTCTTTATCAGAATGGCACAACAGGGTGGCGGTTTCGATGAAAAAACAGCGGCATCATATCTGGCCATTTATGGTTTGTTGTTTACTGTTGGCCGTTTTGCAGGAACAGCACTTCTACAATTTATTGCTTCAAACAAACTTCTGGCTATTTATGCAGTCATTTCGGTTTTATTAAGTATTGTTGCCATTACCGGAAGCGGTGTAGTGATCGTTTATGCGCTTGGTGGATTAGGTTTCTTTATGTCAATTATGTTTCCAACCATTTTTGCGCTGGGAATCGATGGAATTGGAGAAGATACCAAACCAGGTTCTTCGTGGTTAATCATGTCAATTGTTGGCGGTGCAATATTACCTTTTGGAATGGGTTCTCTTATAGATATGTATGGCGATAACATCCAGATTGGCTATAGCATCCCTCTGGTTTGTTATTTGATTATTTTGTACTTCGGATTAAGAGGCTATAAAATCATTCACAAATAATTCACAAATCGTCATTGCGAGGTATGAAGCAATCTTACAATTCTAGCTTTTAGCAAACGCTTTAGGATTGCTTCGTGTCTCGCAATGACGAAAAAAAATAATAATGAAACTTATACTTAGCAAAATCTTCCTGTTATTTCTTATTTGTGCATTTAGCTTCAAGCTAAGTGCACAACAGAACGATAATGCAAAACCATGGGTATTTTGGTATTGGGTAAAAGGTGCGGTATCTAAAGAAGGTATTACTGCCGATTTAGAAGCCATGAAAACCAATGGAATTGCAGGTGCATATTTAATGAGCATTCAAGGACCAGATAAAACGCCAGTTTATTCTCCTCCCGCAGTTCAGTTAACGCCAGAATGGTGGAAATTAGTGGAATTTGCAATGGATGAAGCCAAACGTTTGAACCTGAAAATTGGGATGCATGTAAGCGACGGCTTTGCACTTGCAGGCGGTCCGTGGATTACGCCCGAACTTTCGATGCAAAAAGTAGTTTGGTCTAAAGTAAATATCAATAAATCAGTTTCTAAAATAAATTTACCTAAACCAGCACATCAAGAAAATTATTATAAAGATATCGCGGTTTATGCTTATCCATCGCCAGTCGGCGAAGGTGTTTCAACTAGAACAATTGTTCCCAAAATTACGGCGAGTAACGGTGCCGATGCCGCTGGTTTGGTTCAACCGGGAAATAAGAAAAGTTTTGGTTCAAATGAACCGCTCTACATTCAGTATGAATTCGAAAAGCCATTTACCTGCCGTACGGTTACTATTAAAATTAGCGGGAATAATTATCAGGCGCAGCGACTTGCAATCGAAGTGAGCGATGATGGTAAAAACTTTCGCTCTGTTGGGAGATTAGAAGCACCACGCCACGGCTGGCAAGATACGGATGAAGATGTAACACATTCCATTGTGCCAACAACGGCTAAATACTTCAGGTTTATTTACGATAAAAAGGATTCTGAGCCAGGTGCTGAAGATTTAGATGCTGCAAAATGGAAGCCATCGCTAAAACTGGTTAACCTCGAATTATCTGCTGAAGCACAAATCAATCAGTTTGAAGGTAAAAATGGTTCAGTCTGGAGAATAAGCAAAAGAAGTACAGCGGAGCAAATTGCTAAAAATCTGTGTGTCCCATTAAATAAAATCGTCAACTTAACGGATAAATTGAATCCAGATGGTACATTAAACTGGAAAGTGCCAAAAGGAAACTGGACGATTTTAAGGGTTGGACATACCTCAACCGGACATACCAATGCAACAGCGGGTGGAGGAAAAGGCTTAGAGTGCGACAAATTCAATCCGGAAGCGGTAAAGTTGCAGTTTAACAGGTGGTATGGTGAAGCCATCAAACATGGTGGACCAGAAATCGCTAAAAAAGTGTTAAGTGCTTTCCATGTGGATAGTTGGGAATGCGGCAGCCAGAATTGGTCGCCTTTGTTTAAAGCTGAATTTTTTAAGCGCAGAGGATATGATTTAACGCCGTATTTACCAATCATGACGGGCCTGCCTGTAGAAAGTGCAGAGGTTTCTGAAGGATTTTTATATGATGTTAGGAAAACAATCTCTGAGTTGGTTGTCGACCAGTTTTACAAAACCTTAGCGGCTCTCGCAAAGGAGCAGGGTGTAACTTTTACAGCTGAAAGTATTGCCCCAACCATGATGAGCGATGGTTTATTGCATTACAAAACGGTTGATGTGCCGATGGGAGAGTTTTGGTTAAACAGCCCAACCCATGATAAACCAAATGACATGCTTGATGCAATTTCAGGCGCTCACATTTACGGTAAAAACATTATTCAGGCAGAAGCTTTTACCACTGTGCGTATGGATTGGAACGAAAGTCCTGCTAATATGAAAACTTTACAGGATAGAAATTATGCATTGGGAATTAACAAGCTGGTCTATCACGTTTTCGTTCAAAATCCTTTTACCGATAGAAAACCTGGTGTAACCTTAGATGGCGTGGGCTTGTATTTTCAACGTGACCAAACCTGGTGGAAACTTGGAAAAGCATGGGTTGATTACGCAGAGCGAACACAAAACCTGCTGCAACAAGGAAAACCTGTAGTAGACATAGCCGTTTTTACAGGCGAAGAATTGCCTCGTCGTTCGGTTTTGCCTGATCGGTTAGTAGAAACTTTACCTGGGATTTTTGGCGATGATGTGGTACAAGCTGAAAAGAAACGTTTGGCAAATGTTGGAGAACCTTTAAGGCAAATGCCTGCAGGTGTTACACATTCTGCAAACATGGCCGACCCTGAAAATTGGGTAAATCCGTTACGTGGTTATGCATACGATAGTTTTAATCCAGATGTATTGAGCACTGCTACTGTAAAAGATGGGGAAGTGGTTTTTGAAAGTGGTGCAAAATATAAGGTTTTGATTATTCCAGGGGCGATGAAAATGAACCCGAATTATCAATACATGAGTTATAAGGTAGTCAAAAAACTTTATGATTTGATTAAAGCGGGCGCTAAAGTAATTGTTGCAGATAAGCCATTGTATCAATCTGGTTTAAAGCAGGTAAGTGGTGCTGAGTTTGATCAAGTAGTTAATGAAGTTTGGGATAATAAAATTGCTACTAATCTTATCAAAAAAATAGGCAAGGGCATGGTAATTAAAGCGCCCTATCATAGCGAGAGTTTTGACAAAATTGGCGTAAAAAAGGATTTTGTTGTGATGGATGTAGATGTTACTACAACTGACTATTCACCACAATACTCAAAAAATGTGACCTATACACATAGATCAGATGGATCAAAAGAATTGTATTTTATCTCAAATCAAGAAAATAAGGAAAGAGATTTATTCGCTTACTTCAGGGTGGTTAATAAAGTTCCTGAATTTTTACTATTCCGGAACCGCTGTTTATTCAAAAAGCTTCACATACAAAGGAGATACAAAAAATGCCTGGATTGATTTAGGTGGGTTTTCGAGCATGGCGGAAGTTAAAATTAACGGTATAAAATGCGGTACATTATGGACCGCTCCACACCGATTGGACATCAGCAAAGCTATTAAAAAAGGGAAAAATGAAATTACAATTGAAGTTGTAAATACTTGGGGTAATCGTTTAATTGGCGATAGTAAATTGCCAGAAAATAAAAGACTTACAAAAACTACAGCGCCTTTCAGATTAGAAGGGAAGCCATTAAATCCTGCTGGTTTGTTTGGACCAGTTGTACTACAGTTGGAGGAGAAGTGAAACTAATCGTCATTGCGAGGCACGAACCAATCTATTCTAATAATTGAGATTGCTTAGTGCCTCTCAATGACGGCAATAAAAAATACCTACTATGATTAGAAAGGTTGCAACCGAAACCATGGTGCCAAATATGTGGGCGATTTACAACGACCCTAAAATTAGTCATGCCTTTAAAAACTTTGAAATTGCGGCTGGATTAGATACGGGCTCACATTCCGGACCTTCTTTCCATGATGGAGATTATTATAAAACCCTAGAGGCCGTAGCCAGTTTATATGCTTCGACTAAAAATCCAAAGCTGAATGAGATGATGGATGAGGCCATCGTTGTGATTGGAAAATCGCAGCGTGAAGATGGTTATATCTACACCAAAGCTATGATTGAACAACGTAAAACGGGTTCGAATAATCAATTTCAAGACAGATTAAGTTTTGAATCTTATAATATTGGTCATTTAATGACGGCTGGTTGCATTCACTATCGGGCAACAGGTAAAACTACCTTGCTTAATATCGCTAAGAAAGCAACCGATTATTTGTATAATTTTTACAAATCAGCATCGCCAACATTGGCTAGAAACGCCATTTGCCCGTCGCATTATATGGGCGTTGTAGAAATGTATCGCACTACCAACGATCCTCGTTATTTAGAACTAGCCAATCATTTAATCGCGATTAAAGGCAAAATTGATGATGGAACGGATGATAATCAGGACAGAATTCCATTTTTAAAACAAACGAAAGCAATGGGCCACGCGGTACGAGCTAATTATCTCTATGCAGGCGTTGCCGATTTATATGCTGAGACTGGAAAAGATTCTCTTCTAAATACGTTGAATTTAATGTGGGATGATGTAAATCAGCATAAAATGTACATCACAGGTGGTTGCGGTTCTCTTTATGATGGTACCTCTCCTGATGGAACTTCTTATAATCCTGCCGATGTTCAAAAAATTCATCAGGCATTTGGTCGCGATTTTCAATTGCCAAACTTTACTGCACATAATGAAACTTGCGCCAACATCGGTAACGTACTTTGGAACTGGAGAATGCTACAAATTACTGGTGATGCCAAATACGCTGATGTAATGGAGCTGGCTTTGCATAACAGTGTTCTATCAGGAATTAGCCTTGACGGAAAGAACTTTTTATATACCAATCCGCTGGCTCAATCTGATGATTTGCCTTTCAAACAGCGTTGGTCGAAAGATAGAGTGCCTTACATTGGTTTATCAAATTGTTGTCCGCCAAATGTAGTTAGAACCATTGCAGAAGTTAGTGATTACGCATACAGTGTTTCTGATAAAGGATTGTGGTTCAATTTGTATGGTGGTAATAACTTAACTACTAAATTAGCTAATGGAAGTAAAATTTCTTTATCAGAAGAAACCAACTATCCTTGGGATGGTAAGATTAAAATCTTGGTAAAAGAAACAAACGCAAAGGATTTTCCAATGTTTTTTAGAATCCCAGCCTGGACTCAAAATGCTCAAATCAGCATTAATGGAAAACCAGAAAATATTAAAGCGATTTCGGGAACATATGCAGAAATAAACAGGGTTTGGAAAAAAGGCGATGTAATCGAATTGAATCTTCCAATGGAAGCAACTTTGATTGAGGCAAATCCTTTGGTTGAAGAAAATAGAAATCAAATTGCAGTAAAACGTGGACCGATTGTGTATTGCCTGGAATCAACTGATTTGCCTGGAAAGAGTATCTTTAACG
>SEDB01000724.1 GCA_004210715.1 Pedobacter sp. | reverse complement strand
AGAAAACCAGTGCTCGGTGCTTATGCGTACATCACGACATAACAGAAACAAAAACCATGAAAAAAATTATCTTATCTGCAGTGGCTATAGTAGCTATTGCTTTTGCATCAAATACTGCAGTCCAGGCGCAAGCTAAAGAACAAACCAAAATGGTTGGTGGAGCGGCAATGTATCCTTCAAAAGATATTGTTGACAACGCAGTGAATTCCAAAGATCATACAACTTTAGTTGCAGCTGTACAAGCAGCAGGTTTAGTAGAAACCCTTAAAAGTGCTGGACCTTTTACTGTGTTCGCTCCAACAAACAGTGCTTTTGATAAATTACCAAAAGGTACAGTTGATAACTTAGTAAAACCAGAAAATAAAGCAACATTAACCAAAATATTAACTTATCATGTGGTTGCTGGAAATATGGATAGTAAAGCTATCGCCGCTGCAATTAAAGCAGGAAATGGTAAAGCAGAATTAACTACCGTACAAGGTGGTAAACTTTGGGCCTGGATGGAAGGTAAAAAATTAGTTTTGAAAGATGAAAAAGGCGGAATGAGCACAGTGACTATCGCTGATGTGCATCAAAAAAATGGCGTTATCCATGTGGTGGATACAGTGTTGATGCCTAAATAATTTATTCCCTATGTACAACAAAAAACCGCTTGAAGAAATTCAAAGCGGTTTTTTTATTTTATCAAATCCCTTGATTACCACATTTATGAGAAATTGTAAAGCATTTCAATGTGAGGGATATCATCTTCTAAGAATGCAATTCCAGTATCTTCAAAGCCAAGCCCGGTATAAAAATTCTTTGCATAAGTTTGTGCGCCAATCCGAATAGGTACAGGACCAAAAATATTTTTACAGGCTTCAATTGCAGCATTCATTAACACTTTTCCCACCCCAGTTCCTCTCACTCCAGCACTGGTAATTACCCTTCCAATTGAAACTTCAGGAAACGAAAGCCCGGCTGGAACCAACCTTGCATAAGCAACAAGAGTTTCATCTTTTATTAGCATTAGATGATGGCA
>SEDB01000723.1 GCA_004210715.1 Pedobacter sp. | reverse complement strand
TGGTGGGTATTAATTTTAGTGAAAAAAAAACGTCCCGAAAAATCGGGACGTTTGCATTATAGGTTTGATATTCCTCTCTGGGATGAAAATCTTTGTGAAATTTCAAGTGGATTTATGGTGAGACTTTTTGCTCTAAACCTTTACAACCTCAACCTTAAAATTACCACATTCTAATCCTGTCTTCTGGTTTTTTGTATAACTTATCGCCAGGTTTCACATCGAAAGCACTGTACCAGGCATCCATATTTACTGGTGCACCAATGGTACGGTATGGTCCAGGAGAATGTGGATCAGTTTTAATCAACTGAGCAGCACTTTCTGGTAAAATATTGCCTCTCCAAACTTGTGCCCAGGCTAAGAAGAAACGTTGATCTGGTGTAAAACCGTCAATTTTCTCATTGCTCTGGCCTTGTTTAGTCATTTTAAAAGCGGTATACGCTGCATTCAAACCACCTAAATCGCCAATGTTTTCGCCCATCGTTAATTTACCAATAACATGTACGGTGTCTAAAACGGTATAAGCATCAAATTGTTCGCCTAAAGCTTTGGTTTTCTCTTCAAACTTTTTGCGGTCTTCAGCAGTCCACCAGTTTTTCAAGTTACCTTTTGCATCATACTGGCTTCCGCTATCATCAAAACCGTGGCTCATTTCATGGCCAATAACTGCACCAATACCACCGTAATTCAATGCATCATCTGCATTTGGATCAAAGAATGGGAACTGTAAAATTCCAGCAGGGAAAGTAATCGAGTTCATAGTCGGGCTGTAAGAAGCATTAACCGTTGGTGGTGTCATACCAAAACGGGTGCGGTCAACAGGTTTACCCAATCTGTTTACGTTTTCATTGTAACCCCAAACACTTGCATTACGCAGATTTTGGAAATATGTTGCTTTATTAATGTTTAAACCAGTGTAAGTTTCCCATTTCGTGGTGTAACCTACTTTAGGTTCAAATGCAGCAAGTTTTTCAAGCGCTTTTTTCTTTGTTTCATCGCTCATCCATTCTAAACCTTTAATTCT
>SEDB01000722.1 GCA_004210715.1 Pedobacter sp. | reverse complement strand
TATAATCTGACCAGTATTCCGGTAATTGATGATAATCAAAAACTTTTAGGAAGAGTAACTTTCGATGATGTTATCGACGTAATGGAAGCTGAAAGTACTGAAGATATTTTGAAGATATCTGGGGTATCAGAAGATGAAGAATTAAGTGGTAACTGGGTTGAAGCGGTAAAATCACGTTTACCATGGCTAATCATTAATCTTGGAACTGCTTTCTTAGCCTCATCTGTGGTGCGTTATTTCGATCCTACCATTAAATTAATTCCATCGCTTGCCGCATACATGACAATTATTGCCGGAATGGGAGGGAATGCGGCAACACAAGCATTAGCTGTTACGGTAAGACGTATTTCCCTTTACGATCTAACAGATAAGCAAGCCTACAGAACTGTGTTGAAAGAATTTACAGTTGGGTTAATCAATGGTGCTGTGAACGGATTAATTGTTTTCATCTTCGCTTTCTTTTTTGATGGAAACCCAATGTTAGGGCTGGTTATTTTCTTAGCGATGACAGGCAATTTATTAATTGCTGGGGTAACAGGTGCTGGAATTCCTTTGATTTTAAAACGCGTGGGTATCGATCCGGCAATTGCATCATCAATCATCATTACCACTTTTACTGATGTTTTTGGTTTTCTCCTGATATTAGGCCTGGCCAGTAAACTGTTGCTTTAAAAACATTATGAAACAAAAAAGTCGGAGAAAATTAATTCGCCGACTTAAAATATGAGATTTCAGTTTTTTATACCGCAGTTACCCTTACCTCAATATTGCCTTTTACAGCTTTAGAATATGGGCATGCTCTGTGGGCTTTATCGGCAATCGCTTGGGCCTCTTCGTGTGAAATTCCTGGAATATGAACATCTAAATCAGCAGATAAAGAGAAAGCGTTCCCATCTTTATTAAATGATACCAATACTTTAACGTTCGCCTCGCTTACATCAACGCCTTCACGCTCGGCAACCGATCCTAAAGCACCCAAATAACAAGGACCCCATGCCGCTGCAAATAGTTCTTCAGGATTTGT
>SEDB01000182.1 GCA_004210715.1 Pedobacter sp. | reverse complement strand
GCTTCATTTCGAGTGCGCTCGACCGCGAACATGGCAAGAATTTCTGAATCTTCAACTTGTTTCATTTATATTTTTTAGAGAGGAGCGGGTACTAGTAAGGACTGGGGCAAGGAATTAAACAATATGGAAATTACGAATAGGTAATATCGCTTGTTAAAAAGGAAATAGGGAATGGGAAATTGAAATAGTATGCAATAGCAAAGGCATCTATTATCTATTTCCTGTTCTCTATTTCCCCTAAATAATAGTATTTTAAGCTTTTTTTCTGCCGATTACTTTTTGAACTGCCTCAACAATGTTTACTGCATCTAAGCCGTATTTAGACATTAATTGATCTGGTGTTCCGCTTTCGCCAAAAGTATCGTTAGTGGCCACAAACTCTTGTGGAGTTGGTAATTCTGTTGTTAATAAGCGGGCAACGCTTTCACCCAAACCACCAAATTTATTATGTTCTTCGCAAGTAACAACGCAACCAGTTTTCTTTACCGATTTTAAGATTGCTTCATCATCCAAAGGTTTAATCGTGTGGATATTAATAATTTCTGCATCGATACCCAATTCTGCTAATTTTTCACCAGCTTCAATTGCTTTCCATACCATATGGCCGGTTGCAATAATGGTTACATCCGTGCCTTCATTAACCATCCAAGCTTTACCAATCTCGAATTTTTGATCAGGATCTGTAAATACTGGAATTACCGGACGACCAAAACGTAAATAAACCGGACCTTCATATTCGGCAATGGCCATAGTTGCAGCTTTTGTTTGGTTATAATCACACGGATTAATTACCACCATTCCTGGCAACATTTTCATTAAACCTATATCTTCCAGAATTTGGTGCGTTGCACCATCTTCACCTAAAGTTAAACCAGCATGAGATGCGCAGATTTTAACGTTTTTATTTGAATAGGCTACCGATTGGCGAATTTGATCGTAAACACGGCCTGTAGAAAAGTTAGCAAATGTACCAGTGAAAGGAATTTTGCCACCAATCGTCATACCTGCTGCAATACCGATCATGTTTGCTTCTGCAATACCCACCTGGGTAAAACGCTCTGGAAAATCTTTGATGAAAGAATCCATTTTAAGCGATCCTACTAAATCGGCGCACAATGCTACCACGTTTTCGTTTTTCTTTCCTGCCTCATGTAAGCCAGCACCAAATCCCGAACGTGTATCTTTTTTCTCTGTGTATGTATATTTTTTCATAACCCCAAACCCCTAAAGGGGCTTTATTTATAGTGTAAATTAAATGGTTTAAAGCGAAATGTATATTTTGCATTTTGCTATTAATTCCCCCTTCAAGGGGCTAGGGGGTTATAATCCCCTAAAGTTTCTGGTAATTGCGCCAATGCTAATGCCAATTGCTCATCATTTGGTGCTGTACCGTGCCATTTATGTGAGCCAACCATATAATCTACACCGGCACCCATTTGTGTACTCATTAAATTCATGATTGGTTTTCCTTTGCCTGTTAAAGTTTTAGCATAGTGTAAACCTTCTACAATTGCTTGCATATCATTACCATCTGTATTAATTACATGCCATCCGAAAGCTTCGAATTTGGCTTGTAAATCATCCAAAGCAAGAACTTTGCTGGTTGGTCCGTCAATTTGCTGGCCATTATAATCAACAGAAGCAATTAAATGATCCACTTTATTAAAAGGTGCAAACATTGCAGCTTCCCAATTTTGCCCTTCTTGTAGTTCCCCATCACCTAATAGTGCAAAAACGTGAGAATTATCGCCGTTTAACTTTTTAGCTAAAGCTGCACCAATGGCAACAGATAAACCTTGCCCTAATGATCCTGAAGCAATACGGATCCCTGGTAAATGTTCATGAGTGGTTGGGTGACCTTGCAATCTCGAATCCAGTTTACGGAAAGTTGCCAATTCACTTTTATCGAAATAGCCAGCGTGGGCCAATGTACTGTACCACACCGGAGAAATATGCCCGTTGGAAAGGAAAAATAAATCTTCGCCTTTACCTTCCATCGTGAAGTCTGTTTTGTGGTTCAAAACTTCAAAATATAATGCGGTAAAAAAATCAGCACATCCTAGTGAAGCGCCTGGGTGACCAGATTGACATCCGTGAACCATTCTTACGATATCTCTTCTGATTTGCGAGGCAATATCTTCTAGCTCTTTAATTGTATGTTTCATTAAAATAAGAGGTTGTTGTTACATAGCAAAGTTAATATTTTAACTGCTATATCATAATTAGTTATTGATTAAATCGAGTACTTGTTGTGTTGCGTTTTTAGTGTCAACTTTTTTAATGATGTGTGCGATTTTTCCATCTCCATCAATGATAAAAGTGGTACGAACCGTACCCATATATTTTTTGCCGTACATGTTTTTTTCTGCCCAAACGCCATAATCGTTTACAATTTTCTGATCGGTATCTGCCAGTAAGGTAAAAGGTAAGCTGTGTTTGGTTACAAACTTCTGGTGCGATTTTTCATCGTCGACACTTACACCCAAAACCGTAATTCCTTTAGCTTGTAAACCCTGGTAATTGTCTCTAAAATCGCAAGCTTCGGCTGTGCAACCAGGCGTATCATCTTTCGGGTAAAAATATAATACTACTGTTTTGCCTTTATAATCGCTCAAGGAAACTTCGATGCCGTTTTGGTCTTTTGATGTAATTGCCGGCGCCTGATCGCCCTCCTTTAGTTCTGCCATATATTTAGATTTTATGTGTAAATAATTGATTTTGCAAGTTAAACAGTTTATGCCATTATACTGTTTAAACTTGCATAAAATATGACTTTAACTTGTTTCGAATGGAATATTACGAATATCTTTTGGAAAACAAATCCTGAATTTTATTTTAATGTCCGTCCCGTTTTCTGCTCATACGCCTGCAGGCCTTAAGCACAGGCCGGTATCCGCGTCAACCGGGTTTATGAAATTAGTGTTGTGCTTGACAGAAACTGCCAAATCGCAAATTTATCTCAGCATTAAGCATCGAATTTAATTCCCCTATCTTAATGATAAAAAAAGTTGCGACGTTCCTTAGTGTTTCTCACAGTTAAACCATTATGGAATAAGTTCTAATTCCCATGTTTTAAAGACCTTAACCCCTTAATAGTAAAAAGTCTCAGCGTTCCAAATCCAATATCTCAATCATAAATAATTTCTGAACTGATTTTATCTAGCGAAAGAAATGCTGTAGCGGCGAACATTATCTTTCACATCACTCACCACTAATTCGAAATCATGTTTTCCTGATGCAGTCCGATCATCGAAGCTATGCCATAAAGTAGCAGTTTTAGTATCAAATTCCATTAATGCCCACTTGCCATCTATATAACCGTTGAAACTTTTAATTCCTGAAAGATTATCACTGATTTTGAACGTCATTTTGGATAAACCGGTCATACTTTTACCGTTGGCAATATTTATAGGGATAATCCTCGGAGCTATGGTATCGATAGCAATATAAAAACTGCCGAAATTTTTCGGGTTGGCTTTTAAATACCCATTATCAAACGATCCGCCTTGCGATGATCCACCTGTACTTACAATTAACGCTTTATTTCGCAGGTTTTCCGGAAGTGCATCTGCTCTTATCCACAGGTTAAAACCCGTATGTAGTGGTGTGTAACGGTTGTGGATCTGATGGATATTAGACCAGGCATTTCCCGCGGGTTTTGGAAGCTTTTTGTAAGTGAAGTTTAAATCGTTGTATAAACTTCCCTGCGGTATTAACACCTTAATTTCATCACTGTTAAATTCGTTTACCTTATTGTACGCATATACGATTCCTCCAGGAACTGTTGCCGCAACGGTTGGAGCAGAACCGGCGTTTACAGTAAAAGGTAAAACGGATGAATTGCCTTTTGAATCGGTAATGATATAGCGAAGTTGATGTGAAACACCATCATTGAAATTTATTTTACCACTGTTAACCAATCCACTATAAATCTTTAAAGGATTTCCAGGGTCGACAAAACTTTTTTGAATACTTCTTTTTGTATTGATATAAGTTGGATAGTCAATATGCGAATTAATGGCTTTGCTATTTTCAAAAGAAAAACGTTCCAATGCCGAAGTATAAATCATTTTTCCATCAAGTTCTAGCTGAATCGAGTAAACGCCGTTTGTACCAGATAAACCATTATGTCGGTCGGTAACCACGATGCCAAAGCCTACTTCTCCAGTTAAACTAATTGGAGCCAATGTTTTGTAATTTCCGCTGGCACCGGTAATTCCAATGGCCTGTTTCGGAATAGATTCATTAAAGGTTTTTCCATTTAATCGGTAAACATATAAGCCATGAATAATCGGAGGAATATTATCGGGAATATCAATGCCAAAAAATTGTGGGTTGATGGTTTCTTCGGTTTTTGTATCTCTGATTTCGAAATGCAAATGTGGTCCACCAGAACTGCCTCGGTTACCCGACCAGGCAATGATTTCTCCTTTACGAACAGGAATTAAGGTTGCCTCCGGGAACTCATCAATTTCAAACGATTTTTTCTCATATTCAAGATTTTTTACAATAGTCGCAATCTTTGGAGCGAACCTTTGCAAATGCCCGTAAACAGTCGTATATCCATTTGGGTGGTTAAGGTATAACGCCTGGCCAAAACCGCTATTCTGAACCCTTAATCGAGAAATGTAGCCATCCGCAACTGCGTAAACAGGATAGCCTTCACGCTGGTTGGTGCGAAAATCGATGCCAGAGTGAAAATGGTTGCCACGAATTTCTCCAAATGATCCCGCCAGGGCAGGAGGCATAATATCTAGTGGTTGCCTAAAATCGGTTATTGGATATTTATTGGTGCTGAATATTTGTTGTGCCTGTAAATAATTGGAAGTTAAAGAAAAACAAACGAGGAGAGAGGTTTTAAATAAACTGTGGATCGGATTTTTAATCATTCGTTATTTAACATCAAAATTTAAAAGTTGTTTTCCTTCTAACCATGCTTCAAGTTTATCGCCTTGGTGCACTTTTCCAACGCCCTCTGGTGTCCCTGTAAAAATTAAATCGCCTTTTTTAAGGGT
>SEDB01000721.1 GCA_004210715.1 Pedobacter sp. | reverse complement strand
GATAATTTATAATATTCCTCAACCAGTTTATTGCCGGTGTGGTGTATAGAAAGTTGTTTTAAGTTAGCCTCGAAAAATGAAATCATGGCGGCAAAAGTAATTAAATATTTAGCGATGTGCAGTTAAATGTAGATATCTTTTGGAAATCAAATACAGTAATTAATAGGTTAGATCAGTCCTGCTGTTTGCTTTAGCTCCGATAGAAAAATCGGAGGCTGCCGCGTTCATCATGTTTATGAACTTCAGATTGTGCAACTATGAAAAACCAGGCAAATTGTATAACTTAAATTATAAATTGTTGAATATGAAAGCTACTTTAACTTTGGTTTTGTTGATGATCAGTTTAACCACTTTTGCGCAAAAAGCATTTGAGTTTGAATATTATTTTGGCAAAACCAAAAATTTTGAAATTAAACTGTCTCTGGCAAATGGTTATGTTTTAGGTAGTGAGGTTATGAAAACTGATTTAAAAACCGGTAAAAAAACAAAATACCTTCCAAATAATTTAACAGAAGGAAAGTTGCAAAGCATTACTTTTTTACCAGACAGTGCCGATCGTTCAATTACGCCCAGAAAGAGAAATAATATCACACTCTATCGAATGAAAAATGATTTTGAAATTCTTCCCGGTACGATTAATGGAACTTATGGAATTGATTTAAAAACTTTTACCTTCAAGCTCCACAAGCAAAAGATTACTCACTAGCTTTTAGTTTGTATAAAAAATCAATGATCTTTTTATCCGCATAATTGGCAATTCCTTCGTGCCTGAATGATAGTCTTCCCTGTTTATCAAAAATAACTGTAGTGGGTAAAGCGCCAGAAAAAACCTGTTCGGGAATGCTACTTGTTACTTTAAATACAGGCATTTTATATTTTCGGTTGGTCATGAACTTTACAGATTTTGATAAATCTCCATCTGCATCGGCAAAAATAAAAACGATGTTTTTATCATTTTTAAACTGGTTAAATAATTTGTTAATCGAAGGCATTTCAGCTCTGCAAGGTGGACACCAGGTAGCCCAGA
>SEDB01000720.1 GCA_004210715.1 Pedobacter sp. | reverse complement strand
TGTTGTTTTACTCTTTTAGAATTGATAAAAAAGTACATCAGTAAACCCCATAGTAAACCCGCAATTGGTGCTGCAATAAGTGCATAACCAATGCCATTCATGAATCCGATAATAATCCCAAATAAAAGGGTAAAACCAATTGAAGAAATTACTAAAGCCTTTATGGTTGCTTTTTTGTCGTCATTCATAAGTTATGGGTTAATGTCTAAATTGAATCTTTTACGCAACTCGTCCAATTTAGGGTTTTTGTTTACCAGGTAATCGTACTTTTCGCGGTTGCCATAAAGTCTGTTCTCTATTTTTCTGGCTACTTGCTTAAAAGTAATATCTACGGCGAAATTCTGCAAAGTATTTCTCAAATAGTTCATCAGTTCGACCGATTCCTGAACAATAAACTGCTCTTGTGTTTTACTTTCTACAGAAATTTCAATCAAAGTAGGATTGACAAGGGCAGGGGCAAAGTTATTTAATATGGTAAAAAGATTGATCTTATCTGCTGATTTGAGCATCTGGATGTAGTTATTCCAAACTTCCAGTAATGTTTCATAGCTAAAAGGTTCGCGGGCTTCTCCCGTTACAGTTTTAGGCGTTCCGTCATCTTCTCCCGTGGCCAATCTTTCCAAATCATTTAATGATGGAATTAACGTACCAACTGTTTTTTTAGGAATACTGATGTTAATTGATGTTGCCGATGGAATTGTCGGTTTAGGGCTTTCTTTCGGTTTATCTAAAGAAATATTCGATGGAACTTCGGCTTTTGGAGTGTTTGTGGCTACTGGTGGTGCGTTTTCACTTACAACCTTTGGCACACTTTCCGCTTTTTCGGCTATGACATTAGTTTTTTTTTTATCCTGATCTCCGTCAGTTGCTGTGTTACTCGTGTTTAAAGGTTGCTGTGCTAAATGGACGACCGATCGGATGTGACACATTTTGATTAGTGCCAGCTCCACTTGTAAGCGTTGGTTTTTAGAGTTTTTATAATTTAAATCGCAAGCATTTGCCAAATTTAGAGCTGTTAATAAAAACGAAAG
>SEDB01000719.1 GCA_004210715.1 Pedobacter sp. | reverse complement strand
ACTTCGAAGATTGAGCAAAGTGCCAATCCGGATGTGCTGTTTTTCGATGTAGCCTACCTGGTTGAAACTAATGTTGATAACATCAACCGCAGGAAGCTGGTGTATGATCATCAACTTTCGATTCTTAATTTTGACACTTCAAAGGCTCCACTTTCTATGCATGATATCCGTATCTGTGTAAGAAATAATGAGGTGATTTTGAGGTCAAATAAACTCAATAAAAGACTCATTCCACGTATGGCATCGGCCTACAATTACAGTCGGTCGGATCTCTCTGTTTTTAGGTTACTGTGCGATTTGCAGCACCAAGGCATTCAAACGAGTTTATCGCTTACTCTTGATAACATATTCCCGGATTTGGATTTTTATCCCCGCTTTCAATACCATAATGTGGTTTTAAGTGGAGCGAAATGGCGGGTCGATAAACAAATTTTTTATCCAAATAAAATAGTCATATCAATTGATGCTTGCAGAGAATATCTCAATCAAACAGGGGTAAGCAGATTCTTCAAAGCCGGATTGTCTGATCAAACATTGTGTTTTGATTTGCAAAGTGATGAAGATTTAGCTGCATTTCTTCAGTTTATGCAAAAGCAAAGCAAGCCCTATCTGGAAGAAGTGATTTTTCCTGTTGTAAGCCCGCTAGAAGATCGTTCACAAAAACCTTATCTGGCTCAGTTCATTCTAAATTTAAATCATACTGAAACTGTTTATAAAGGCATTAGTGATCTGGAAATCAGGGATGAGTCTGTTCAAAATATGTTTTTACCAGGCAAAGAATGGTTGTATTTCGAGATCTATTGTCATCAACAGCGATCGGATGAACTGCTTATTGGTGTAATCCCAGCTTTTTTAGATGAATTTTCCGAAGATATAAAATCATGGTTTTTTATTCGATACAATGAAAACGGAAATCACCTGAGATTTAGGGTGCGCTTAAGAAATTTTGAAAATGGGTATAAATTAACCGCTGCTTTTAGCGATTATTTGAAAGAATATATTGATAGTGGTATGGTTTCAGATCTTCAGCTAA
>SEDB01000181.1 GCA_004210715.1 Pedobacter sp. | reverse complement strand
TTGCTTGAGTTAGATATTAAAGCCCTAATTATCTTTGATAAAAAACGCAAACCAAAGGGTTTTAATGATGACGAAAGGATAATATTTGTTAACGGGAATATCTGTGATGAAGATTCTCTAAAGAGGTGTTTCGATGAATTTCGACCGGGTTTTGTATTTCACACAGCTGCACAAAGAAACCCAGGTTATGCCGAAAAGCATGTTTTAGAGGTTGTAAGAGAGAATATTTTTGGCACCCTAAATCTCGTGCAAATCTGCGAGAATTCATCTTTTGTAAAACAGTGTGTTTTTTCCTCCACAGGCAAAGCGAGCAGATATTACACTTCTGAAGTATATGCTGCAACAAAGAAAATATGTGAGTTTATTTTTGATACGCATGCAAAAAATAGCAAGGTGCTTTATTCGATGGTGAGGTTTACCCACATCATCAACAACAGCTTGATGAATATTGAGCTTAAAAATATAGAAGAAGCAGATTATCTTGCAATTCATAGTCCGGGTAAATACGTTACTGCTCAAAGTGTTTCTGAAGCCGCGTCGTTGATGTTGAATTCGTTAATTTATGCTGAGCGAAATAGGTCAGTTTTTCTCATCGTAAAAAATTTGGAATGGCCAGTAGAAAGCTTGGAGGTTGCACTATATAATATTTCAAAGCACAGACATACAATTCCAGTTATCTTTACTGGTAATCCACCAGGATATCAAGAGCGTTTTTTCAGGGGACAATTGGATTGGTCAGCACCCCAATCGCTGAACTTATTGATCAATGTTTATGAGAATCAAAATATTGAGTTCAATTCCGAGCAGGACATGATTATATCCAAAATATTATCAGTCAGTAAAAAGTTATTGCTTGAATGCTTATCAGGTTTTCACATCGCGGATAATGATTTTGCGGCATTAACCTGGCTAAAAGATGTTTTATATAGGTGTGTTGGAGACTCACTAAAAAATGTTGACACTGGAGTTACCTTAAATATTTTAAAGTGGGGGCTCGATCCAAATTATAATCCCATGAACGATAGTATAGCTGGTTTCAAAGAAATCATACAATTGTTAATGAAAAGTCTTAGTGGAACACCTCACGAGAAACTCGCTGAGAATCTAGTTAGCAGATAGAATATGAACGTAATTTATATTAATGAGAGTTCCGCTAGTGCAATCAAGACTAGTGCAATTGAAAGATTCCCAGAAGAGTGTTGTGGGTTTTTGTGGGGCCAAGGAAATCATATCCTTGTTACCAAAGAAGTGAAGAATATTGCAGGGAATTCAGAAGAAGCATTTAGGGTCAGTCACCTGGATTATCAAGCTGCTGAGGAGTTTGCTGATAGAAATGGCTTATCGCTTTTAGGCGTATACCATTCTCATCCGAATTCGCCTGCAATACCATCTGATCAAGACATCAAACACGCAATACCATACTTTATAAATTTAATCCTATCTGTAACCATGTTCGAATCAAAGGAGATACGCTGCTGGCACATGGATAGAAAACAAGTGTTAGAAAACAAACTCAAAATTAAAGAATATGGCAACAATCTTAATTCCAACCCCGCTAAGACAATTTGCGGATAATCAGTCAAAAGTTTCTATTGAAGGTAACGATGTCTCGGGAGTCATTGACAATCTAATCTCAAAACACCCTCAACTTAAAAAACATTTACTTGATGGTACTGGTGCAATTAGATCATTTGTAAATGTATTTGTAGATCAGGACGATATCAAAGGACTTTACAATCTGCAAACACAAGTAGGTATTCTTTCAATTATCAGCATTGTTCCAGCTATTGCTGGTGGATTGTATAAAGATAGATAAACTGATGGAAGAAGTTCACTTTTCCAATCAGGAACGATCTCGTTATAATCGTCATATCATTATTCCTGACTTTGGAATCAAATCGCAGGAAAAGCTGGCAAAGTCAAAAGTACTGATAGTTGGAGCTGGTGGGCTAGGAAGTCCGTTAGCCCTTTATTTAGCTGCTGCTGGCATAGGAGAAATTGGTGTTTTAGATTGTGATGTAGTCGAAGATAGTAATCTGCAGAGGCAGGTACTGTTCGACACAGACTCGCTAGGCAAGTCAAAATCATTCGAAGCCATGATTCGCTTAAAGCGTTTGAATCCGTATATCAAAGTCAGGGCTCATGATGTGAAACTTACAACCGAGAATGCCTTAGACTTGTTGCAAGATTACGATGTCATTGCAGATGGCACGGATAATTTCCCTACACGCTACCTGGTCAATGACGCCTGCGTTATTCTTAATAAGATTAACGTGTACGCCTCTATATATCAATTTGAAGGCCAAGTATCTGTGTTCAACTATTTGAACGCAGATGGAACTCGGGGCCCAAATTACCGTGATTTGTTTCCTGTACCACCAGATCCTAGCCGTGTTCAGAATTGCTCTGAAGCAGGCGTTTTGGGCGTATTACCAGGGATTATAGGTAGTATGCAAGCTCTTGAAGTCATTAAAGTTCTTGCACAAATCGGTGATGTACTTTGCGGAAAATTCTACACGTTTAATGCCTTAAGCTTCGAATCAATGACCTATAATATCAAGAAAAATTTTGATAACGAATTAATTATTAAGAGTGGGTTAATAGATTACGAGCAGTTTTGTGGGATGCCTGCAATAGAAAAGAAGTTAAAAGAGGTTAATCCAAGCGAAATCCACGAATGGCAGCAACAAGGGTTAGCTGTTCAAATCATTGATGTTCGAGAACCCTTTGAATATGAATTGGTAAATATAGGGGGAGAGCTTGTTCCGCTGTCAACAGTGCTTGATAATCGCGCGAAAATCAGTAATGTAGCTAGAGTTGTTGTGCTCTGTAAGATGGGCGGAAGGAGCAGGTCAGCAATTAAACTACTTGAAGAAAAATATGGATTACCCAATTTATATAATTTAAGAGGAGGAATTATCAATTATATAACTGAACTGAAATTAGATTTGCCAATATATTAGCACTCAAGAGTGTTCATTTTGAGAAAATAAACTAACTGCTGAAAAGCTGATAAGGGTAAACTTTGGTCAAACACTTGTGTGTAGACTATCTGATCTGGATCCAAGCAATGCCTAAACAAATAATTTGGCCGCTAATTCATTTTATTGAGCGCTTTTCCAATTGTTTTTTTGCAATTAAAAGCGCTCAAAATCCGTTCCTCAATCTTAACTAACCATACTGTTGGTTATTCTTTTAACTCCAACTTTTCTGACAGTGTTTATAATGGCCGCTTTATCATAACCGCACTCAGCCCAAAGTTCAGACTGTTCGCCGTGTTCAATAAATTGGTCAGGAATGCCCAGGCGAATTATATTTGAGCTGTAGCCATTATCAGCCATAAATTCAATTACTGCTGAGCCTACGCCCCCTGGTAATGATCCATCTTCAATGGTAATAACGTGTTTATATTTTGAAAAAACTTCGTGCAGTAATGCATTATCCAGCGGTTTTACAAATCTTAAGTCGTAGTGAGCAGGATAAATTCCCTCACTATTCAGCTCGGCTCGGGCTTCTACAGCAAAATTCCCAACATGTCCGATGGTCAGCAATGCTACCTCCTCACCGTCACAGATCTTGCGGCCTTTTCCTATTTCTAAAGCTTTAAAAGGCCTTTTCCAATCTGGCATCACACCTGAGCCCCTCGGATAGCGGATCACGAAAGGCCCAACATTATCTTGCTGCGCAGTGAACATTAAATTTCGGAGCTCCTCCTCATTCATTGGAGAAGAGATGATTAGATTGGGAATACATCTCATGTATGCAATGTCATATGCGCCATGGTGAGTAGCTCCGTCTGCTCCAGCCAGACCAGCTCTATCTAGACAAAATACGACATTAAGCTTTTGTATCGCGACATCGTGTATGACCTGGTCGTACGCGCGCTGCATAAAGCTTGAGTAAATATTACAAAATGGAACCAATCCCTGAGCCGCTAGTCCTGCTGAAAATGTCACGGCATGCTGTTCCGCTATACCTACGTCAAAAGCTCGTTTTGGCATAGCCTTCATCATAATATTTAACGACGATCCTGAAGGCATCGCAGGTGTAATCCCAACAATTTTATCATTTGCCTCTGCCAGTTCCACCATAGTATGGCCAAACACATCCTGGTATTTAGGCGGATGCGGTTTATCTGAAATACTTTTCTTAATCTCGCCGGTAATTTTATCAAACAAACCTGGTGCATGCCACTTCGTTTGATCTTTTTCTGCCAAGGCGAAACCTTTACCTTTTACAGTGATGCAATGCAATAACTTAGGACCAGGAATTGCCGATAAATCTTTTATCGTCTGAGCTAAACGTTTAACATCATGTCCGTCCACCGGACCAAAATATCTAAAATTTAAAGCTTCAAATAAATTACTCTGTTTTAAGAGGGTTCCTTTAACACTCTTTTCAATCTTCTTGACATATTTGTGGGCATTGGGTCCTAATTTGGATAAACCCGCCAATACACTCGAAATGTCGTCCCGGAAACGATTATAAGACTTTGATATAGTAATGCTTGTTAAATATTCCTTTAGTGCGCCAACATTGGGATCGATAGACATGCAGTTGTCATTTAAGATTACCAGTACATTACTGTTTTCTATACCAGCATGATTCAATCCCTCAAAAGCAAGTCCTGCGGTCATGGCCCCATCACCGATAACAGCAACGTGTTGTCTATTAGTTTCCCCTTTCAGTTGTGAGGCAACTGCCATACCTAAAGCTGCAGAGATTGAAGTAGACGAATGACCTACCCCGAATGTATCATATTCGCTTTCCGATATTTTAGGAAAACCACTAATGCCTTTATAAATACGGTTAGTATGAAATAGCTCTCTCCGATATTTGCTCTAAGTCAGACTCACTATACTCCTTTAGGTCCGCAGGGTAGTTGATTTTAGATAATAATGGGCCAGCTTTAACTTGCATTCGGATTTGGGTAAAAAACAAGATACAAAGTACGGTAATTTTGTTTTAAAACAAAAGAAAAATCTTCAGACATAATGAGGTAAAAGTTATTTAGTGACAAAACCGGTTTAAATACCGATAATAAAACAATTATAGCTTTTAGGTGTAGTATTAATCAGTCTTTAAATGAGTTTATGTATATTATCTATCGTTAGTTGTATTACGTCTACGAAAAAGTTTTATTGATCGACTTACTTTTCGATTGGAAATTTAAAGTCGCAAATTAGTAAAAAAAACAATTATGCAAAACTTAACGCACTCAACACCTGTAAACAAGCTAAATAGAGTAAAAATCGGTGATGAAATTGTTGATGAATATAATTCTCAGGGAAAAGTTGTTAGAATCAAAAAGTCTGTGGTTAATGAGATGAGAGAATATCTTTTTCATTTAGACTCGAGGCAAACGATCTATATATTAAGTAACGGAAACTAGTTTTTTCATATATATATATTATTGTGTTCTTATAGCGGTTATTTGTATTTTTGTCTAAATGCAGCCTGAGAACTTTGAAATCAAACTTCCCGTTTTTGAAGGTCCCTTTGATCTACTTTTGTTCTTTATTGAACGAGATGAATTGAATATTCAGGATATCGAGATCGCAAAAATTACCAATGATTTCTTAGCCTATATACACCAGCTTTTGGGGTTAAATGTAGAGGTGGCAAGTGAGTTTATTCTTGTTGCGGCTACTTTGATGCGAATCAAATCAAAAATGCTTTTGCCTCGCATGGAAGTTGACGAGGTTGGAAACGAAGTCAATTCTGAAATGGATTTAATTGCCAGGCTGATTGCCTACAAAAAATTTAAATCTGCTGCTGAAGAAATGAAGGTTTATGAAGAGACGAGGTTGATGCAGGAGCGCAGAGGAAATATTGAATATGACCTCACATTGGCTGCCGAATCTTCTTCTCATCAGGATGAACTTATATCGATCGATTTGTATAAGCTGTTAACTGTTTACCATCGAACATTACAGAAATATGAATTACGCAGCGAAGAAGTAAAACACACCGTTGTTCAGTACCCTTATACTATAGAGAAGCAAAAGCATTTTATCGCCAATCTTCTTGATATTAACAAACAGATAGATTTCGCCCTTGTGCTCAAAAAATCCGAAAATAAGGTTCACTTTGTTTATAACTTCCTGGCGATTTTAGAAATGCTGCAACAGCAGATTGTCGAAATTTCTATTGGAACTGGTTTTAACAACTTCAAAGTTAAATCCCTTACTAAAGTAGTCGATTTTTAGTTTCTTGTGCGGCTAAACGTTTTAAACCCGAGTTTGTGAAAATACCTTTTGGTTTACCTATGTTCGAATTTCAATGATTGTAGGCATAAAAAAATTATAGCGTGGGGGGCATACATAATAGTATTGCTGCAATTGCTTTTCAAATGCAATAAAATTTGCTATAAAAATTTTCTGATCATATCAGGCTGACTTTCCTCATTATTCAGCAATTACCTTAAATATTAATTTCATACTTTTGCAGAAAAAATACAAACCTATATAAGGATGAAACGCGACACCCAAATTTTTGAACTTATTGATAAGGAGTTAAACCGCCAAGAGCACGGTT
>SEDB01000180.1 GCA_004210715.1 Pedobacter sp. | reverse complement strand
GTTAGTTGCTGCAAGGATGATAATACCAGAATCTGTTCCAAAACCATCCATTTCAACCAACAATTGGTTTAATGTGTTTTCACGCTCATCATTTCCACCCATTACACTATTTTTTCCACGGGCACGACCAATCGCATCCACCTCATCAATAAAAATGATACAAGGTGCCTTATCTTTTGCTTGCTTAAACAAGTCTCTTACGCGTGATGCACCCACACCCACAAACATTTCTACGAAATCAGATCCTGATAAGGAGAAGAAAGGAACCTGAGCTTCGCCGGCAACAGCTTTAGCTAATAAGGTTTTACCAGTACCCGGAGAACCAACAAGCAAAGCCCCTTTTGGAATTTTACCCCCAAGATTGGTGTATTTTTTAGGGTTTTTAAGGAAATCGACAATTTCCATTACCTCTTGTTTCGCTTCTTCTAAACCTGCAACATCATTAAAGGTGATGTTTACCTGGCTTTCTTTATCAAATAAAGTAGCCTTCGATTTACCAATACTGAAAATTTGACCGCCGCCAGCGCCACCGCCGCCCATTCTGCGCATCATGAATATCCAGAAACCAATCAATAAAAGCAATGGTAAGCCAATGTTAACCAATAAGCCCAAAAATGGATTACTGCGGCTTTCTTTTTCTGCTAAAACGCGTGGTTGGGTTGCAGGTAAGTCTTTTTGAGATTCTGCTAACTGTTTATCCAGCCCGTCCATCGTACCAGCATTGAAATATACTATCGGGCCGCTATTGGCGGTAGAGAATCTACTTGTACTTTTATATTTTTTTAATATATACCTCAACCTTTACAAGGTCTTCGCTTTTGTAAGCAACTAATTTTTCTACATCTCCAGTCAAAAGCATTTTACTCTCGAATTCTGGATAATCAACCTTCTTACCACCATCTCCAGAGAATAAAACCTGGGCAGCTATGATCGCAACAATAATTGCGGCATAAACCCAAAAAATATTAAATTTTGGTCCTTTTTGTGGCTTTTTCGGGATGTTAGGTATTCTTTTTCCCGGTTTTTTGTTTTCGTTTGTATTTTGATTATCGTTCATTTGTCTTGTTCAAAATGGTTTCAGAGGATTATGCGCTTTTATAATTTGTGCTCTCAGCATCTCCCCACAATTCTTCAATACCATAAAAATGGCGTTTTTCAGTTTTAAAAATGTGTGAATGCCATGAACGGCTAACTCAGAAAGGTATGTAGAAAGGGCTACTATTTTCTTTTTTACCATTAAAATGCTTTAATTTTGGAATTACAATATTATAAATTCAACACTTGCAAAATAACACTTTTTCGACACTATTTGTTGGTCAAAATTTAATCAAATTAAAAGAGGTTGATTCTACCAATAACTTTTTGAAAGAATTACTGTCAAAATCCGAGCCATTACCCGAGGGGACTGTAATTATGGCAGATAATCAATTTGCCGGAAGAGGGCAGCTTGAAAGTGTTTGGCAAACAGAAACTGGTAAAAATATTAGCGCAAGCATTTATATTAAACCTTCTTTTTTACCGCTGAATAAGCAATTCTATCTCAATATGGCAGTTAGTTTGGCTGTAAGTGATGCATTGTCGCACTTTATCCCAAATGGAATTAAAGTTAAATGGCCTAATGATTTATATTACTTTGATAAAAAACTGGGAGGTATTTTGATCGAAAATGCACTGACAGGTGTTATTATAAAATCTTCTGTTATTGGCATTGGCTTGAATATCAATCAACAACATTTTTCAGAGGATATTAGTCAAAAAGCGACTTCTGTCATTCAAATTTTACAGAAAGAAGTTCAACTGGAAGTCATTATGGAGAAATTATTCGCTTTTATGGAAAAATACTACCTAATTTTGAAAACAGGGAAGTTTAGTTTTTTACATAATGATTACCTGGAAAGGCTGTATAACTTTGAAAGCCCAAGCCTTTACAAACAAAATGGAGAGATTTTTGAAGGAATGATTAATGGAATTGAAGAGAATGGCAGGCTTTTAATGATGGTTAATGGTTTGCAGAAGTCTTTCAATTTTAAAGAAATTGAATTTACACACACAAAATAAACACACAATGAAAAAAATCACCCTGGCGTTATCAATGGTATTATTTACTGTTGCTGCGGCTTTTGCTCAAATTGAAAAACCAGTTACATGGTCTTATGCGGCTACAAAAGTTAGTAAAACTGAGGCTGTTTTGTATTTAAAAGCAACAATCGATAATAGATGGCACATCTATTCTCAAAATGTTAAAGATGGCGGACCTGTTAAAACTACTTTCGCTTTTGCCCCATCGAAAGATTTTTCTTTGATAGGGAAAACTGCTGAACCAAAAGCCATTACAAAATATGAAGATACATTTAAAATGAATGTGAGTTATTTTGAAAAAACGGTGGTTTTCCAACAAAAAATAAAATTAAACAAGGCCGCCACTACAGTTAAGGGTAAAGTGGAATTTATGGTTTGTAACGATAGACAATGTTTGCCGCCAGAAGAAGTAGAGTTCAGTATCCCGGTTAAATAGTTGAAATTAAAACATTTAGAAACAGTCCCGAAATTTTCGGGACTGTTTCTTTTTAAAGTAAAATCTGCGAGGTGTAGCGCTTATCAATAAGCCGTTTATAAAATTATTCTTAATTTCACATCCCGAACACACAAAACACACAAATGAAAAAATTCCTATTGTTATTTTTAATGGCAACAATGTTCCTTGCATTGCCTGTTATTGAAAGTCATGCTGCTTTGGCGCAAGACACCACATCCACAACTTTGCCAGATGATATCGTATTTACAGAGGTAGGCTCTGCACAAGATAGCGCAGCAAATAATATCGTTAAAGATACTGTGAAGAGTGTTGAGAAAGATTCAGCATCAACAGCAAAGCCAATTGCGAAATCAACAGAGACTGAAAAACTGACGCTGTGGCAAACATTTATTAAAGGTTTGTTTGGCGGTTTTCTAGCTTTTCTGATGCCCTGTATTTTTCCCATGGTTCCTTTAACCATTAGTTATTTCACCAAAAGGGCCGGAAGCAGGAAAAAAGGAATAGGTCAAGCGATTATTTACGGCATTTCCATCATAGTGATTTATGTGGTTTTTGGTTTATTAATCACCTTATTATTTGGGTCTAGTAAACTTAATGAACTAAGCAGCAGTGGCTGGTTTAATTTCGCTTTCTTTATTCTACTTATCGTATTTGCCATTTCTTTCTTCGGTGCATTTGAAATTACTTTGCCGAGTTCATTCGTAAATAAGATCGATCAAAAAGCAGATAGCAGCAAAGGATTAGGCGGTATATTTTTCATGGCAGCTTCCCTGGCATTGGTCTCTTTTTCTTGTACCGGTCCAATTATTGGAACTTTACTTGTTGAAGCCAGTTCAAAAGGCAATGTGCTCGGCCCTGCGGTAGGCATGTTTGGCTTTGCTTTAGCATTAGCATTGCCTTTTACCTTATCTGCAATTTTTCCGGGCTTTTTAAATAGCATGCCAAAATCTGGAGGTTGGTTAAATAGTGTTAAGGTTTGTCTCGGGTTTTTAGAGTTGGCCCTAGCATTAAAATTTTTATCAGCAGCAGATTTGGTTTGGCATTGGGAATGGTTTGATCGGGAAATCTTTCTTTGCCTATGGGTAGTAATTTTTGTTTTGATGGGTATTTATCTTCTAGGCAAAATTAAGTTCTCTCACGACAGCGAACTTCCTTATGTTTCTGTTCCTCGATTGTTTTTAGCCATTTTATCCTTCTCATTTGCGGTGTATATTTTACCCGGATTGTGGGGAGCGCCGGTAAGTGTGTTAAGTGGTTTGGCACCACCGATGAATACCCAGGATTTCATTCTTGGCGGAAATATGCCGGCCGCTGCAAGTTCATCAGAATTTCCAGCTAAAGTAAAATATAATGATGTGCTGCATTCGCCGCGTGGCTTCAATGCATTTTTTGATTTAGAAGAGGGTTTGGCTTATGCTAAAAAGGTGAATAAGCCAATGATCATCGATTTTACCGGTCACGCTTGTGTGAATTGCAGAAAAATGGAAGATAAAGTTTGGATTGATCCGGAGGTAGGGCGATTGATTAAAGAAGAATTTGTGCTTATACAATTATATGTTGATGAAAGATCGGCCAAAGTGCCGGCAAATCAGGTTCATTATTCTGAAATTTTGCGTAAAAATACCGAAGATTTAGGTGCGTGGAATGCTGATTTTCAGGCAATAAAATACAATTCTAACTCTCAGCCGTTTTATGTTTTGGCAGGACATGATTTGAATACATTAGTTGCGCCTCAAGGCGCAATCTTTGATGCAAAAGAATATGCACTATATTTGCAAAGCGCCTTAGATATTTTCAAAGGAAAGAAATAATCAAATGAACAAGATAAAGAACATTGGTGTTTTAACCTCTGGTGGCGATTCGCCAGGCATGAACGCCGCAATTAGAGCTGTAGTAAGAGCTTCGATTTATTATGATATTGAAGTAACCGGATTTATCCGTGGCTACGAAGGCTTAATTAATAACGATTTTATTGCAATGGAACGTAAATCTGTTGCCAATATCATTCAACGCGGTGGTACGATTCTAAAAACCGCTCGTAGCGAAGCTTTCAGAACAAAAGAAGGACGCCAAACAGCTTACAATAATTTAAAAGCAAGAAATATAGATGCCCTGATTGTTATTGGTGGCGATGGAACCTTTACCGGAGCGAACATTTTCTCTCACGAGTTCGATTTTCCGATTATAGGTTTACCTGGAACGATAGACAATGACCTTGCCGGCACCGACTTCACTATTGGTTATGATTCAGCAATTAATACCGTTATTGATGCGGTTGATCGAATTAGAGATACGGCAGAATCTCACGACAGACTTTTTATTGTAGAAGTGATGGGACGAGATTCTGGTCTGATTGCGTTAAGGAGCGGTATTGGTGTAGGTGCAGAAGCCATCATGATTCCTGAGGCGAACATGAATGCCGATGATATCTTACATAAACTGGAACACAGTCGTAAAGATAAAGCCTCTAAAATTATTATTGTTGCCGAAGGCGATGATACGGGTGGCGCTTTTAAAGTTGGTGAAATTTTACAGGAGAAATACCCGCACTACGATACAAAAGTTTCGGTCTTGGGGCACATTCAACGCGGCGGAAAACCAACTTGTATGGATCGTGTTTTAGCTAGCCAACTTGGAGTTGCGGCAGTAGAAGGACTGATTAATGGCGAAAGTTGTGTAATGACTGGACAGGTAAATCGTGAAATCGTTTTTACGCCATTTGATCATGCCATCAAACACATCGATGCAGAAAAGGTAAGTTCAAAATGGTTAAAACTTATCGATATTCTTTCGTTTTAAAAGAGCAATTGCTATATCATAAAATAAATAATCACCTGAATTTGTCACATTGAGTTTGTCGAAACGCCGAAGCAGTAATTTTACACGACTTTCGACAAGCTCAGGATGACAGGTCGGATAGATGATCCACCCAATGTATTTACAAATCTTCTAATATTACGGCTGTGCCATTTGCACTCACCATGAGCATACTGCCGCCACTGCCAACGGTTTCATAATCTAAATCAATTCCAACAATTGCGTTTGCGCCCAGTGCAGCTGCATATTGTTGCATTTCATTTAAGGCAGTGTCTTTACCTTCTCTCAAAACACGCTCATAAGAGCTCGATCTGCCACCAACAATATCGGTTATGCCAGCAAATAGATCCTTAAAAATATTTGCGCCAATAATGGTCTCTCCGGTAACTAAACCGACGTATTTTACAATTTTTTTGCCCTCAACCGAAGGCGTTGTGGTTAATAACATAGTTTCAGTTTTTATTAATTAGAAGCAAGGTTTATTTATTTGTTACATTTTTTTTAGAAAAGCAAATACAGTGCATTTTGGTTACATCCCTCCCGCTTTCACTGCAATTCCCGATGAAAAAATCGGGATATTTTCGTTCAATCGGGTTTATTTTACACAATGACTTTCCACAATAACAGCAATCGTATTTTGGAAGGGGAGCTTACTTTCCCAATGCCAGAAGGTGTAAGCGTTAGTCGCTACGCTTTGGATATTAATGGAAAAATGCGTGAGGCGGTTCCGGTAGAGAAAGCTAAAGCAACAGAAGTTTTTGAAAGCATTGAACGCCGTCGTGTTGACCCGGGTTTGTTGGAAAAGGTAGAAGGAAATAATTTTCGAACCAGAATTTATCCTTTACCTGCAAACGGTAGCAGAACCATTGTTGTAGGTTATGAAGAAGAATTAGGTTTTAATAATGGTAGTGTGCTTCGGTATCACCTACCTCTTGATTATAACCAATCAATTGAGAAATTTTCGTTGAAAACAACCGTTTACGAGAGTGTGTTAAAACCAGAGCTGGGCGAGCAACCAGATGGAACATTCGATTTCAAAGCAAATGGAAATACCTATGTTGCCGAAATTAATAAAAGTAATTACCAGCCCAAAAACGGGTTAACTATCAATCTTCCAAAAAGGAATGATTTACCTGAGGTGCAATTGCAAAAGGCCTCAAACGGTTATTATTTCTTGGTTAACATTTTCCCGAAAGCGCAAAGCAGACCAAGGCAATG
>SEDB01000179.1 GCA_004210715.1 Pedobacter sp. | reverse complement strand
TTCCCTAAAAACAATGAACAAACCAAATTTCATGAAGAGTGGCGAACCGATTTAACTTACTTTGTGATTAGCCATTTATTTATCCAGTTTTTTGGAATTGTAACGCAGAAACCTGCGGTTTTGTTTTTTGGGTGGATGGGATTAGATAGGCTGCATACCTGGGTGCAGGGCTTACCTTTTATTGTAGCGTTATTCTTGGCATTTTTCACAACAGATTTATTTCAATATTGGGCGCATCGTTTCTTCCATACACGAGTTTCTTTATGGCGTTTCCACTCTATACACCACTCTACCCAGAACATGGATTGGTTAGCCGGAAGCAGAACACACTTCATTGATATATTTTTTACCAGGGCAATGACATTTATTCCGCTTTACGTTTTAGGTTTTTCATCAACTGTTTTTAATGTTTACATCATCTTTATTGCCATCCATGCAGTGTTAATTCATGCCAATACGAGAATTAATTTTGGTCCGCTGAAGTATATTTTCACCACGCCTCAATACCATCACTGGCACCATTGCGAAGACCCGAAATACTATGGACATAACTTTGCATCGATATTTCCATTTATTGATATGATGTTCGGCACTTATTATTTACCCGGCAAAGAGTGGCCAGCAGGCACGGGCGTTCATGAAGCAGAATACCCGAAAGGTTTTGTAAAACAATCCATTTATCCTTTCACAAAAAATCCGTTTGATACAGATTTAAAAATGGAAGAGAGAAGTGATCGGTAGATTCAACCCAATCAACACAGTAATAAATTTTTGAACAAAGGCATAGATATAATTGTTACATTGCATATCTGTAATCCCTTATGCCTTTTCAAACAGAAATCTTAATTATTGGTGGCGGATTAGCAGGCTTAACTGCAGCGCTTCACCTCAACAAGTTAGGTTTTGATGTTACATTATTAGAAAGATCGATTTATCCTCATCATAAAGTTTGTGGAGAATATATTTCAAATGAGGTTCTTCCCTACTTTAGTTGGCTTGGTATAGATTTCACGAATTTATCACCTACTCAAATTACAAATCTGCAATTCACTTCTGCTTCCGGTAAACAAGTAAATACGAGATTACCTCTTGGCGGCTTTGGTTTAAGCAGGTACAGTATTGATTATTATTTATATAACCTGGCTATAAATCGTGGAGTTAATATAATACACCAGCAAGTAGGTCAAGTAGTTTATAGAGAAGATGAATTTGTGGTTGAAACTACATCCGGTACAAGTTTCCAAGACTTCATTAATCTAAAATCTCCATACCTTGCTATAAAAGCACACTACAAATCAGATTTCCCTAACAACCTGGTAAGTTTAAATAATTTCTCTGGTGGATATTGTGGGGTTTCAAAAGTAGAAAATGATGTTCTAAATATATGTTATTTGGCAAACTATGAAAGCTTTAAGAAACATAAGGATATACAAGGTTACCAGGAAAACGTGCTGTATCAAAACAAAAATTTGAAGAAAATTCTTCAAGAAGCGGAAATGATTTTTGATGCGCCTTTAACTATAAGCCAAATCTCCTTTCATAAAAAAGAACCGGTATTTAACCATGTATTAATGATTGGCGATACCGCTGGGTTAATTCATCCCTCATGCGGAAACGGAATGGCAATGGCTATCCATAGTGCAAAAATTGTAAGCGAACTGATACAGAAACGAATTGAATATAAAACCTCAAGAAGTTTTTTAGAAAACGAATACGCTGCCAACTGGCAAAAAATTTTTGGAAGCAGGCTAAAGTTTGGAAGAATATTAAGCATGATTCTACAACATAAAACTTACGAAAGGTTAGCCATAAATTCAATTACGGCAATGCCTTTTGTACTGAACAAAATAATTAAGCATACCCACGGACAACCCATTAAAATGAGAAATTAATGCCGATAGATACCAGGTTTAGAAGCAATGCGCCAGAATTGATGGATGATTTTGAAATGAAGGGCGAAATATTACGTGATGCATTGGACAAAATTGCAAGCATAAACAGACTGCTCGGCGGAAACAAAGTTACCCTTGACGGGGTAAAAACATTATTGAGAGGCAAACCAAAAACCCAATTGGTGCGTATTATTGATATTGGTTGCGGTAATGGAGATATGCTTAGGACTTTAGCTGATTATGCTCAAAGAAATAATTTGAACTTTAGATTAGTTGGAATTGATGCGAATCAGTTTACAATTGACCATGCAAAACATTTATCAGGTAGATATTCCAATATCACGTACGAGTGCAGAGATATTTTTGATCATCCTACGACAGAGGAATTTTTTGATATTTTCATTTGTACCTTAACACTGCACCATTTTAAAGATGAGGAAATTGCTGTGTTATTGGATGGCTTAAAATCCTCATCCAAAATAGGCATCGTAATTAATGATTTGGAAAGAAGTGCGCTGGCCTATCGGCTTTTTAAAGCATTATGTTTTGTATTTGGCTTAAATTATATGTCAAGAGAAGATGGTTTAGTTTCGATACTTCGCGGTTTTAAACGCGAAGATTTGGAAAAGTTTGCTAAAAGGCTAAACATTAATCATAGCTCAATTAAATGGAAGTGGGCTTTTCGATACCAGTGGATAATTAAAACATTATGAGCGTAGTTGTAAAAGCAGTGGCGAAAGCCTTACCAGAATTTTGGCGTGAAACAGCTGATATCATCCCCTTTTTAGATGGTTGGCTTAAAAATCAGGATGAACGTTTTGTTAGAAAAGTAAAAAAAATATTTGAAGGCGCTGCCGTTGATAAACGTTACTCTTTTATGTCACCAGAAGAGGTATTTAGCGATTTAAGTTTTGAGGAAAGAAATGACATTTATGCAAGAGAAGGTATAAAACTTGGAAGCCAATGTTTAAAAAAAGCCCTTGAGAAAGCAGAGTGGCAACCTGAAGATCTGGATTATATTATTACAGTGAGTTGCACAGGCATCATGATTCCATCACTTGATGCCTATATTATTAATAAGCTAAAGCTCCGTAAAGACATTATTCGTTTGCCCGTTACCGAAATGGGTTGTGCTGCAGGTGTTTCAGGAATGATTTACGCTAAAAATTTCCTGAAAGCAAATCCCGGCAAACGGGCTGCAGTAGTTGCTGTAGAATCGCCTACCTCCACTTTTCTACTGAATGATTTTTCGATGGCGAACATTGTAAGCGCTGCCATTTTTGGCGATGGTGCGGCGTGTGTTTTACTTAGTTCTAACGCAACAGATAATGGACCAGAAATAATTGCTGAAGAGATGTATCACTTTTATGATGCAGAAGAAATGATGGGTTTTAAACTCACCAATGAAGGCTTAAAAATGGTTTTAGATGTTGATGTTCCGGATACCATTGCTACGCATTTCCCAAACATCATTCATCCCTTTCTGGCTAAAAACAATTTAGAAATTAAAGATATCGATCACCTGATTTTTCATCCCGGAGGAAAAAAAATTATACAAGTAGTGGAAGAACTTTTTGGAAAACTCGGTAAAAACATTGATGAGACAAAAGAAGTATTAAGGCTTTATGGAAATATGAGCAGCGCTACTGTTTTATATGTTTTAGAGCGTTACCTCGATAAACAACCTGCACCTGGAGAGAAAGGACTCATGCTCAGCTTCGGTCCTGGTTTCTCTGCTCAAAGAATTCTTTTACAATGGTAATATGGATTCATTAGAAATAATCGGCAAAATGCCTTATGGCAAAGATTTTAAATTCGTTGATGAAATCTTAAAAATTGACGAGAATGGCGTTTTAGGTACTTTTACTTTTCAAAAGGATCTGGCATTTTACAGCAGTCATTTTGCAAGTATGCCTGTAACGCCTGGCGTAATTTTAACGGAAACCATGGCACAAATTGGATTGGTTTGCTTAGGTATTTTCTTGTTAAAAGACAATTCTATACCGGATGAAGCTACTTTTGCCATGAGTTCAAACTCAATAAATTTCCTTAAACCTGTTTATCCTGGAGAAAAAGTATGGGTAAAAAGCGAAAAAATCTACTTTAGATTCAATAAATTAAGTTGCCATGTCTCGATGGAAAATTCCATGAAACAAACGTTGTGTAAAGGAACAATTTCAGGTATGTTAAGTCCAAATTTATATGCACAGCAATAGGGTTGTAATAACAGGTTTGGGCGTTTTTGCACCGAATGGAACAGATATAGCAACATTTACGCATTCCATTAAAAACGGCATTTCAGGCATCACTCATCAGCCAGATTTAGAATCTCTTGGCTTCTCATGCCAGATTGCCGGAAAACCTGAGCTTAGTGATGAAAAAGTAGCAGCATATTTTACACCACTGGAATTAAGGAATCTCAATAGTACAGGCATTATGTATGGCGTAATTGCAGGTTTAGATGCCTGGAAAGATGCAGGCTTAGAAAAAAGTGGCGTCGATGAACCTGATTGGGATAGTGGAACAGTTTTCGGAACTGGCACCTCTGGAATAGATAAATTTCGCTGGGCCATCAATAAAATTGATGATATGGAAATACGCAAACTGGGTAGTTCTGTAGTAGTACAAACCATGGCGAGTGGCGTTAGTGCATTTATAGCTGGAAAACTAGGTCTTGGCAATCAGGTGAGCACTAATTCCTCGGCTTGCGCAACTGGAGTTGAAAGTATATTGCTGGCTTACGATCGGATTAAATCTGGCAGGGCAAAACGAATGCTTGCCGGAAGCACGAGCGATAGCGGACCATATATTTGGGGTGGTTTTGATGCCATGAAAATTTGTACTTTTAAACACAATAACGAACCTGAAAAAGGAAGCAGACCCATGAGTGCCACTGCAAGTGGCTTTGTGCCAGGTAGTGGTGCCGGAGCCATGGTATTGGAAACCCTTGAGTCTGCCCTGGAGAGGGGTGCAAAAATTTACGCCGAAATATTAGGCGGAGATTTAAATTCTGGTGGTCAGCGGGGTTTAGGTACCATGACCGCTCCAAATCCAACAGCTGTTCAGCGATGTATTGAAAAGGCCATTGCAAATGCCGGAATCCGTGCTGATGAAATCGAGGTAATTAACGGACACCTCACAGCAACGACTAAAGATGCACTTGAAATTGAGAATTGGAAAACTGCTTTGAAGTCATCAGATGATAATTTCCCTTACATCAATTCATTAAAAGGTTTAGTAGGCCATTGCATCAGCGCAGCTGGAAGCATCGAATCTGTTGCTTCAATTTTACAACTTAGCGAGGGTTTCATTTTCCCCAATATCAACTGTGAGGATTTGAATTCATCCATAACCAACCTGATCAATCAATCTCGTATTCCTCAGAAATTAATTTATAAACCATTTAACTATCTGGCAAAAGCTAGCTTTGGTTTTGGTGATGTAAATGCATGTATCATCCTTAAAAAATACAACCATGAATAAAGAAGAAATTATTGCAACACTTAAAACCATTATTGAACCTTACAGCGAAGAAACCGCTGCTTTACAAAATATTGATGAAGACACAGATTTTTTAACCGACCTTAAAATAAATTCTGCAAACCTGGTTGATATTGTCCTCGATATCGAAGAAAGATTTAACATCGAAATCGACAATGACTCGATGGCCAAAATGCTAACTGTCAAAGCCACTATAGCAATTATTGAAAGCAAAAGAGGAAATGCTGGGTAATGACATTGTAGATTTAAACCTGGCTAAAATTCAAAGCAATTGGCAACGTAAAGGTTATCTAGACAAAATTTTTAACGCCAATGAAAAACTGTTAATCTTCTCGGCAGAAAATCCTGATAGGATGGTTTGGCTACTGTGGAGCATGAAGGAGGCTGCCTATAAAATACATAACCGCAAAACTGGAATTCGTGAGTATGCACCTAAAAAGTTAGCTTGTAGTTTGCTACTCGAAGCAGATTTAACATTAGGAATAGTAAATATTGATGAGGTACTATACTTTACTAAAAGCAGTATAAATTCAGCTTATTTACATACCATCTCATCATCTATTCAGCATCAACTAGATGAAATTAAGATTTCTATTTATGAATTCCCATATCATCCTTTAAACTTTAAGGATACCAAACCAGTTTGCGTAAGCCATCATGGAAAATATTTGGCATTGATCTATTAAGTAATTATCTCTATTATCCACAATTGATTACTCATATATTAACCATAATAATTTTAATATTAACAACATTCTACTATGATTGCGGCCATAGGGCTATTACCCTATTTTCTTTACAGAATAATAGAATTGCCTGCCTTAAAAAGCATTATATTTGCGCAAATCATAAATATTAAAATATGCTTAAAGGATTTTTTAACGTACCCACTCCGGTAAACGAACCTATATTAAA
>SEDB01000178.1 GCA_004210715.1 Pedobacter sp. | reverse complement strand
ATCTTTTTCCCTCCTGTTTTTTCTGCTAACTTATCGAAATACATTTGTACCCATGGTGGAATACCAGAGATCAATGTCATGTTTTCATTAATGGTTTCCTCCACAATCGCATCCACCTTTTGCTCCCAATCTTCAATAATATTGGTTTCGTAAGATGGTAATCTGTTTTTCTGTAAGTATGCTGGAACATGATGTGCCACAATGCCAGACAAGCGCCCAATGTTAATACCATTTTTTACATTTAGCACCGGGCTACCTTGCAAAAAGATCATCTTTCCATTTACAAAATCGGCTTTGCCAGTTTCATTAATGTAAGTTAAAATGGCATTCCGAGCTGCTTTAATATGCTCGGGCATCGATTCTTTGGAAAGCGGGATATATTTTACGCCTGAAGTGGTGCCAGATGTTTTAGCAAAATAAAGTGGTTTTCCGCTCCAAAGCACATTTCCTTCTCCTGCAACAACACGATCTATATAAGGTTTTAATCCCTCGTAATCTTGAACTGGAACACGTTGTTTGAAATCACTGTAGTTTTCAATTTCAGAAAAGTGATGATCTTTTCCAAAAGTTGATTAATTTTTTAAGAATAGAATTTTGAGCATCAACTGCATTGTTCTTCCATTTATTGATTTGCCAAACTGCAAATGCTGCAAAAGGTTTACTTAAAGCTGCTTTTAATCCCATATTTAAATGATTGAATTTTGGAATGATTTGAATGATCGAATGACTTTCCCTAAACGATGTTATGCAGAATGTCTGGATGTTCATCGCCTTTGTACTCTCCAGCAATTTTACGATAGGCTACAGTTAAAGCCACACTAGATAATGGAACGATAATAAACGAACTCAAAATATTCACAATAAACGCTACAAATGGCCAGTGCAATAAATTAAATAGCAAATAGATTAAATATCCTCCACCAAGTACCAACAACAACAATAAAATCTTTGTAAAGTTTCCTTTGGTAATGGCTAAGCTTAGTTTTATAGATTCAAATGGAGCTGCATTTTTATCAATAATGAAAAATGGGAAAAAGGAAATGCGCAACCAGGTAATAAATAATGCAAGAATGGCAACACCTACAGCTATTTGAGTGATCACAACGCCGGTAGTTTGAAAACTTTCTACCCATCCAATTCTAACCAAATACCTCAAAACGGGGTCTAAAATATAGAGTACTGGAAATAAAATTAATCCAATAAAAAGAATACAACCAATGAAATAAAGTGTCGCAATTAAAAAGCGGATAATTTGTTGCCTTGTCGGTAAAGTATCTACGATTTTCACATCATTCTCTTCATCATCCATCAAATGAAATATGTATTTGAACAAGGAAAGGTTGATGGTAAAATATAGAAACACGAAAATAATGGCCATTATCACACTAAGCACTTTACTTACATCCTTAATAAAGAAAGCCATTAAACTTGATGCACTTGCTGTAATAAACATTAAGAAACAAAGCGTGGCTATAGAAAAATAGTGTTTTCTGGTAATGCCCCATGCTTTTTGAATTACATCATTTACGGCAAACGTACTTTCTTTTAAATAATTGATCATTTAGTTATTTAGTTGGTTAGTTATTGGTTTTTAGTCATTTACAAGTTCGGATTTCGCATCACTTGTTTAAACCTATTTCCGACTTATCCTTTTCTATTTTTTATTTTCTCTACTAAACACCACCCTTTTGAACAAATCTTGTATAAATCCTAAACCATAAGCAGTTAGCTGGATGAATGAAGATATAATGCTCAAAAATGCAACTTTTAAAGATTTATTTACAGCCCAGGAATGAAAAAATATCAACAAAAAGTAAATCAGTGCCAGAAAGTTACAAACATACGCCAATGGCGGATAAACAAAATTGCACAATATCGTAAAGCCAATAAATAAGGTAAAGGCTGCCGGAAAAAAGTGAACCAGTTTCAATTCTTTTGGAAAATGTTTATAGATGTTAATTCTTGCCCTTCCAAAAAAGTGTAATTGCTTGTAAAACTGACTGAAGCTTGTTCGTCGCTTATGATAAACTTTGGCTTCAGGAATTAATCCGATTTTAAAGCCCGCTTCATGAATCCTGATGCTATATTCAATATCTTCCCCAAGTCTTGTCAGTATAAAACCACCTACTTTTTCCCAAGCCTGGCGAGAAACCCCCATATTAAAACTGCGTGGATGAAACTGACCCACGTGCTTTTTGTTACCACGGATACCACCCGTAGTAAAAGGAGAAGTCATGGCATAGCTAATTGCTTTTTGAACGGGCGTAAAACTATCATGAGCGGCATCCGGACCACCATAAGCATCTAAATGATGTTCATAAAGATAGTTTTTTACAATTTCCAAATAATCTGGTGGAACCAAAATATCGGAATCGAAAATAATGAAATAGTCACCACTGGCTCGCTCAAAAGCATAATTACGAGCGAAACCTTGTCCGGCATTCTCTTTGAAATAATATTTAATATCAAGTTGTTCCTGATATGAATCGACTATCGCCTTGGCATCATTTTTTGAACCATCTTCAATAACCAAAACTTCAAACTGTAAATACGTTTGCTTGGTTAAAGTGTACAAAAGTTCGTCAATTTCCTGCGGACGATTATAAAGCGGAATAATGATAGAGAAAAACATTTCTTGGAGCTGAAAGCCGAAAGAATAAAGACTAAAGCTTTTTGCTTTAAGCTTTAATCCTTAGGCCTATTTTAATTCTTTTTCTATTAAATATTGATTTCTTTCTGGCGCATTACGCGATAATAGCTCAGCGATAAATCCTGCGAGAAACATTTGTGACCCTACTACGATAGCTACCAATGATAAATAGAATAACGGTTGCTGTGTAACATCACGATAGGCTAAACCTTTCCAAATCAGCACCTGTTTTTCTACAAGCACGTAAAGCGACATAATGATTCCGAGAAAGAAACTCAACACACCTAATGAGCCGAAAAAGTGCATTGGGCGTTTACCGAATTTCCCAACGAAAAAGATGGAAAGTAAATCTAAAAAGCCATTGATAAATCTGCTGAAACCGAATTTGGTGGTTCCATATTTACGGGCTCTATGCTCTACCACTTGTTCGGCAATTTTATTAAATCCTGCCCATTTTGCAATTACAGGAATATAACGGTGCATTTCACCGTAAACCTCGATGGTTTTAACCACATCGCTACGGTATGCTTTTAAACCACAGTTAAAATCGTTAAGTTCTATGCCGCTCATTTTGCGGGTAGCTGCATTAAACAGTTTTGTAGGTACTGTTTTGGTAATTGGATCGTAACGTTTCTTTTTCCAGCCCGAAATTAAATCCAGCTTTTCTTCCTTAATTCTACGATATAGTTCTGGAATTTCATCAGGACTATCTTGCAAATCAGCATCCATTGTAATTACCACATCACCTTGTGTAGCTTCAAAGCCAACATTTAAGGCTGCAGATTTACCGTAATTTCTTCTGAATTTAATACCTTTTATCGCTGGATTTTGTAATCTCAAAGATTCAATAACTTCCCAGGATTGATCTGTACTGCCATCATCAACTAAAACAATTTCATAACTGAAATTATTTTCAAACATTACTTTATCAATCCATGCCGTTAACTCGGGCAGCGATTCATCTTCGTTAAATAAGGGTACTACAACTGATATATCCATTTATGAGTATCAAGATTTGAGTATCTAGTATCAAGACTTAAAATCTATCAACAAACTCTTTTAAAATAAAACGTGCAAATTTCATCAAATTAAATGATAAAACCTGCACGTTCAAAATTTTATAAACTGATTAACCTTCTTTAGGGAAAGTATTAAAAGTAGTTGGTTCTTTTTTCTTTAAAATAGCGGCAAGGATTAATGATAAAACGCCGTACATAGCCAAAGATACCCCAAAACTGGTAAATGAATTTTTAAATGTTGGAGCCAGCTTTTCTTCCATATTGCCGGCTTTTTCTAGCGCTTCGTCTATTTGTTCAGATGCCATTCCAAATTTTTCCATCATTGCTCTTTGTGAATCACCGATTGCAGCTGCAGCTTTTGAAGGTAGGTCTGGATCAATTACAGTCATCAGTAGAACATTGTACAAAACTGAAACCAGGGCTAAAATTAATGCAATAATCAAATAGGATTTAAAGGCTTCTCCAAATGTCCAAAAGCCACCAATTTCTTTACGAATAGTTATTCCTACAAACACTAAAAGCACAATAAAAACGATGAGTATCACAAAAGGTAAAGCAAAATTTGTGTAAAGCATTACTGGATTTATGAAATGTAGCGTAAGAGATATTACTACCGATACTGCGGCAAGTATGAAACCATACTTAAGAGATAATTTTGAAATTAGAGCACTTTTGTCCATGATGATGAATTTTAATTTAGTTGTTAATTGTCGTAATCAATTTATAAGTAGCAGAATCGAACGATTTGTTACTGCTAAACTGAATTATTTCTTTTGTAGTGGTTTCACTTCCCTCAACATCAAGGAAAAAGGCCATAAAAGGAACGAACAAATCCTGCATTTCTTCGCTAATGTTTAGCGTTGGTGCAGTTTTACAAATTTCCTCCACACTACTTTCTGCCAATTGCTGATTGCTGATCATTTCTTCATAAATCTCAAATTCATCTTGAAATTCATCGTCCTCAACCAATAAAAATTCTTTTAAGAAATCGCTCAACTCCGGATCGATATCTTCATCTTTGCATTCTTTGATGTATAACAGAAGGTTCAAAAGTTCTGTTCCTCTATCGATGGTTTCTTCTTCGATATTTGCCCATTCATCACTTTCCAAATAATCATCTTCCAGTTTTTGAACATCGCTGCTGAAAAAATTAACCATCAACAAATCGAAAAATACTTCACGCAGTTCTTCAAATTTCGGGTGGGCATCAAAAACTTTATCAAATGCAACCACTTTATCCATGAAGTTTACATCAAGCTCGAAAGAAGCAATTAATTCTGTTTCAAATCCCTCAACGTTTATTGCCGAAACCTCGGCATATTTATTTAATGATGCGACAAGCGCTTTTTTTACTCTGTTGTCCATATTTTAAAGTATCAAGTATATAGTATCAAGTATCAAGACCTTGAATAATTACAAGCTTTAGCCTTTCTGCTTTTAGCTTTGCTGGTATTGGCTATTATTGTAAACTAAAGTTACTTTACCGGTAAGTTCTGTTCCTAAAAGCGGACTATTAGCCGATTTAGATTTGTTGCTTGCTGCATTGTACAACCATTTTTCATTCGGATTGTAAACTGTAAAGTTTGCTATGGCGCCTTCTTCAATTACCGGAATAGTTAAATTTAGTAATTTACGTGGGTTAATGGCTAACTTCTCTGCAATTAAACTAGCATCCAACCCTGCTTTTAACAATAATGGAAGAGCGGTTTGCAAAGCAATAATCCCATAATGGGCAATCTCAAACTCCACATTTTTAAATTCTATTTCTTCCGGGCGGTGCTGTGAAGTAATGCCATCAATTGTTCCATCTTTTAAACCAGCAATTAAAGCTTTTACATCGGATTTGCCACGCAACGGTGGTTTCACTTTATAATTGCTATCAAAATCGGCCAGTAAATCTTCAGTAAAAACCAAATGATGTGCGGTTACATCGCATGAAACCTGAACACCATCTTTTTTCGCTTTGCG
>SEDB01000718.1 GCA_004210715.1 Pedobacter sp. | reverse complement strand
ACAGCGTTATTTTCTAAGAAAATAGTATCACCTGGATCCTCGATGTGAACTTTCTGCATCATCTGGTGAACAATTACCTCGAAGTGTTTATCATTAATTTTCACACCCTGCAAACGGTAAACCTCTTGAATACCATTTACTAAGTATTCTTGAACCGCTGCTGGTCCTTTAATTGATAAGATATCCGCAGGAGAAATTGAACCATCTGATAAAGGCATACCTGCTTTTACAAAGTCATTATCCTGTACAAGGATGTGTTTAGACAATGGAACTAGGTATTTTTTAACTTCACCATCTTTCGATTCGATTGTGATCTCACGGTTACCACGTTTAACACCACCTAAAGTTACTACACCATCAATCTCAGTTACTACTGCTGGGTTTGAAGGATTACGAGCCTCAAATAACTCTGTTACACGAGGCAAACCACCGGTAATATCTCGGGTTTTTCCAGTTGCACGAGGAATTTTAGCGATAATCTGTCCAGTTTGAATGGCTTCGCCTTCTTCAACTGAAACGTGAGCACCTACTGGAATGTTATAACCTTTAATGAATTCACCTTTCTTATCAACAATTTGAACAGAAGGGTTTTTAGTTTTATCACGTGTATCGATAATTACTTTTTCACGGTGACCAGTTTGCTCATCTGATTCTTCACGGAAGGTAACACCTTCAATGATCGCATCAAACTGCGCTTTACCTGCAAATTCAGAAAGAATAACCGCGTTGTATGGATCCCAAGAACAGATTTTATCACCTTTAGATAACTTATCTCCTTCTTTAACGAATAAGAAAGCACCATAAGGAATGTTATTGGTTACAATAATACGTCCAGTTCCTGGTTCTACAATTTTAAACTCTCCTGAACGACCCAATACAACTTGTACTGTTCCTTCTTCAGTTTGAGTATCAACTGTACGGATATTTTCAAATTCAATCACACCATCAAACTTAGCTACGATGTTTGATTCTGCAGCAATGTTTGATGCAGTACCACCCACGTGGAAAGTACGAAGTGTTAACTGTGTACCCGGCTC
>SEDB01000717.1 GCA_004210715.1 Pedobacter sp. | reverse complement strand
GGAAGTGGACATCCTGAACCATCAACAGCAGTACCTGCAGGAGTTCCTGGGCATTTGTCGAATTGATCAGCAACACCATCACCATCAGTATCTTTTTTCAAATCTTCAACAGATTTTTCTACGTTAGATACACGGTTTTTCAAAGCTTCAACTTCTTGACGTAAAGTTGGATCTTTTAACTCATCGTACATAGTAGCTAATGGGTTAGTCCACTCTAAGCTTGGTTTAGCAGAAGAACCTAAAGAGAATTCTAAACCAGCATAACCGTAAGAGAATTTATCTTTAGAAGTACCATTTGCATAAACTCCGTCAAAGTTATCAGCATCAACAAAGTTCATAGTGTAACCTAAGTTAAAGTTAACACGCTCTGAAACTTTGAATTTAACACCAGCACCAACTGGAATATAGAAACCTTTTACGTAATCTTTAGGAGAATCATGTCTGTCATCAGCAGGACCTAAAGCTTTACCTTTCCAATCTACTACAGTTCCGTTAGTATAAGTAACTTTTGGAGCATAAGCTAAATAACCAGCACCAGCAGTTAAGAAGAAACCTACTGAATTCTCACGACGTAAGAAATCGATAGAACCTAAATTAACAACACCACGTAAATCTACAGCATATTGTAATTCAGTTTCGAACTCTCTAACAGTTGAATTTGGAGAAAGAACAGAATTGTTAGATCCTGAAACTTTACCACGAACACCAGCTAATTCTAAAGCGAATGAGTGACCTAATTGTTTACGGATGTTTAAGCCATAACCTAAATTTACATCCCATTTGTTAAAATCGTTAGTACCACCAATGGCAACTACTGGAGCTAATACACCTGCATTAACACCAATTGACCAAGTTCTGTACTGTCCTCTTCCACCAAATACCTTGGTAGAAGAAGTAGTTGCAGGAGCATCCTGAGCGACAGCAAGAGTAGCAACTCCTGTTAATGCCACTAAAGAAAGCGCAACACTTTTCTTTAAAGTAGAATAATTCATAATCTTTTTTTCTTTTTAAGGGTAAACAATTTAATTGATTAATTT
>SEDB01000716.1 GCA_004210715.1 Pedobacter sp. | reverse complement strand
CCATTCCAGGAGCTAAAGGTTCTTACGTAATCTTAGACAAGTAATCAGATGGAAGTTAAAGTATTAAACATTTCAGGTAAAGAAACAGGTGCCAAGGTGCAACTTCCTGAATCGGTATTTGGTATCGAGCCTAACGACCACGCGATTTATTTAGATGTAAAACAGTATTTGGCTAACCAACGTCAAGGTACTCACAAATCTAAACAACGTAATGAGATTGCTGGTTCAACTCGTAAACTATACAAGCAAAAAGGTACAGGTGGTGCCAGAGCGGGTAGCATTAAATCTCCGTTATTTAACGGTGGTGGTCGTGTTTTCGGTCCTCAACCACGTGATTATAGCTTTAAATTGAACAAGAAATTAAAATCATTAGCACGTAAATCTGCTTTAGCTTATAAAGCAAAAGATAACAACGTGGTGGTTTTAGAAGATTTCAACTTCGATACAGCTAAAACTAAAAACTATACAAGTTTATTGGCTGCGTTAAACGTAGGTACTCAAAAAACTTTATTGGTTTTACCTGCACAAAATAATAATATCTATTTATCAAGCAGAAACGTTCAGAAAACCAAAGTAATCTCAGCAGCAGATTTAAATACTTATGATGTATTAAATGCTGGTGTACTTGTGTTAACTGCAGATTCTGTTAAAACTTTGGAGGAGGCATTTGCCAAGTAATATGGAAATTTTAAAAAAACCAATATTAACCGAAAAAGCTTCAGCTTTAACTGAGAAATCTAACCGTTTCACATTCGCTGTTAACCACAAGGCTAACAAAATCCAAATCAAAGCTGCTATTGAGAAATTGTACGGTGTAACCATCGTTGCAGTTAACACAATGGTTGTTGATGGAAAAGCGAAGTCTCGTTACACTAAAGCAGGTTTTGTTTCTGGCCGTAGCCCGAAATTCAAAAAAGCAATCGTAACGTTAAAAGACGGCGAAACAATAGATTATTACGCAACTCTTTAATTTAATAATTAATTATAACTATGGGCTTAAGAAAATTTAAACCAGTTACTCCAGGTACCCGCTTCAGA
>SEDB01000715.1 GCA_004210715.1 Pedobacter sp. | reverse complement strand
ATACCATTCTATTCAATTAGAATGGTATTTTTGTTTTCAACATGAGCGACACTAAAAAAACTTCCCTTACAAAAGCTATAGGACAAAAGAGTACAACACTAGAGGCAGAAATGTCTTTCTTTGACCATCTTGATGTTCTACGTAAACACTTAATCAGAGCCGTAATTGCCATTGCAGTTTTTACAGGTATCGCTTTTTACTTCAACGAATTTATTCTGGATAGAATTATTTTTGGGCCAAAAAAGCCTGATTTCTGGACTTATCGGATGATGTGTAAGTTGGTAGAGAAATTCCCATCACTTGGTGCTGACATGTGTATTACCAAAATCAATGGAGAAATCATCAATACCGAAATGGCGGGTCAATTTAACCTTCAGTTAAATGTTTGCGTAATGTGTGGTATTGTGGTTGGTTTTCCATATTTACTTTGGGAAATTTGGCGTTTTATTAAGCCAGCGTTACATGAAAATGAACGTAAATCGGCAAGTGGTTTTGTGTTTTTTGCCTCTATGCTATTCGTATTGGGTATATTATTTGGGTACTTCATCGTTTGCCCGCTATCAGTTAACTTTTTAACAGGTTATACGGTAAGTGAAGAAATCAAAAATACTTTCACAGTAGATTCTTACTTGTCATCAGTTGCTACTTTAACCTTAGGAACGGGTATTATTTTCGAACTTCCGGTAATCATTTTTATTTTATCGAAACTTGGTTTGATGACGCCAAAACTGATGCGATCGAGCAGAAGGTACGCGGCCGTAATCATTTTAATTATTGCAGCAATTGTAACGCCAACGCCCGATATTATGACGATGTTGATTGTTGCCACGCCGCTATTCTTGCTTTATGAATTAAGTATCTTCGTGTCGGCTTTTATCGAAAGAAAGAAGAAAAAAGCGGAGGCAGCATTTTACGCTAACTAACAAAAACATTACGAATACATTTTAGAATTCTATATAAATTTGGACATGTCTGAAACTAGAATTAAAATAGCGATTGGTGGAGATCACGCTGGTTTTGAATATAAAGAAGTGCTAAAAGA
>SEDB01000714.1 GCA_004210715.1 Pedobacter sp. | reverse complement strand
TTGCTTTTCTAATTATTTTAAATCTTTAAGCTTTTTTAACTTCAGCTTTTGGCTCAGATTTCCATCCCTTTGCCCATTCCGCTTGTGCTGCATCATCCTGGAAAGTCCATGCTACGAAACGGCTTATTTTTTGCCCTTGACTCATCTGAACAGTCCGCACTTCAAATGCGTTTGCATTAACCAAAGCGCTGTAAATACTTTTTAAGTTAGCACTTTTAGATACCAAAGAAGTAAACCATAACACCTGATTTTTAATTTGTGCGCTTTGAATAATCATTTGCTCAACAAAAGCACGCTCGCCACCTGGGCACCAAAGCTCAGCCTTGTTTCCACCAAAGTTTAAAACGTGTTTCACTTCTTTTTCATTGCCACCCAAATTGCGCCATTTTTGTCGCGTTCCTTGCTCTGCTTCTTTTAAAGAAGCATGGAATGGAGGATTACAAACTACAGCATCGAAACGCTCTTTTGCACCTACAATATTTCTAAAAATACCCATTTTTGAAGATTGCTGACGAATTTCTACCGCACCTTGCAAAGGTTTATTGGCTTCTACAATTCGCTTAGCAGAATCTACAGAAAGTGGATCGATTTCAGAACCTACGAAACTCCAGCCATATTCCTGATGGCCAACAATTGGATAAATACAGTTTGCACCCACACCAATATCAAGCACATTTACATTAGCACCTTTTGGATTTTTACCCTTATTGCTTGAGCCCAAAAGATCGGCAACGTAATGGATATAATCGGCCCGGCCAGGTATTGGCGGACAAAGGAAATCCTGAGGAATATCCCACTGAGAGATATTATAAAAATATTTAAGTAATGCTCTGTTAAGTGCTTTAACTGCATTTTGATCTGCAAAATCAATAGAATCATCGTTATGTTCATTCTTGAAAACGAAACGTTTCAGTTCTTTTGATGCAGCAGTAAGTTGTTTGAAATTGTAACGCGAACGGTGTTTGTTGCGTGGGTGTAACTCGCTTTTTTCTTTGCGGTTATTTTGTTCTTCTTGAGCCAATGTGATCTGGTTTAACTAAACATGCTG
>SEDB01000713.1 GCA_004210715.1 Pedobacter sp. | reverse complement strand
TTTTTCGTATCATTGCACAAAATTAAAAGCCTCCTTAGCTCAGCTGGTAGAGCAACTGACTTGTAATCAGTAGGTCATTGGTTCGATTCCGATAGGAGGCTCTTTTATTTTAAAGTGTTAGCATTTTAAAATAGAGATGGGGAGATTCCAGAGCGGCCAAATGGGACAGACTGTAACTCTGTTATCGCAAGATTTCGAAGGTTCGAATCCTTCTCTCCCCACCGATTGATTTTAGATGGAAAGATTTTAGATTGACGATTGAAACTAATCGTAATTCGTAAATCTACAATCGTAAATCGATAAGCGGAAGTAGCTCAGTTGGTAGAGCGATAGCCTTCCAAGCTATAGGTCGCGAGTTCGAACCTCGTCTTCCGCTCCAATAAAGTTGAGCAGTTGGCAATTGATAGTTAGCAGTTTTATTAAAACTGATAACTGGAGGTTGAAAATTGGAAAAGCCGACTTAGCTCAGCGGTAGAGCACTTCCTTGGTAAGGAAGAGGTCATGGGTTCAATTCCCATAGTTGGCTCAGGTGTAATAAAGCTTTGTTAAATCTGTTATATACAGAGTAGACAAGGTTTTTTGTGTTGAAATAACAAAAAATAAAAATAATAAAAAGTTAACCTACTAATTAGTTATAAATAAAATGGCAAAAGAAAAATTTGACCGCAGTAAACCGCACTTAAACATCGGTACAATCGGTCACGTCGATCACGGTAAAACAACTTTAACAGCAGCTATTACAAAATGTTTAGCTGATGCAGGTTTATCTGAGGCACGTTCATTCGAATCTATTGACTCAGCTCCTGAGGAAAAAGAAAGAGGTATTACAATCAATACAGCTCACGTTGAGTATTCAACAGCTAACCGTCACTATGCACACGTTGACTGTCCTGGTCACGCGGATTATGTGAAGAACATGGTAACTGGTGCTGCTCAAATGGACGGTGCAATTATCGTTGTTGCTGCTACAGATGGTCCAATGCCACAAACTCGTGAGCACATCTTATTAGCTCGCCAGGTAGGTGTTCCTTCATTAGTTGTATTCATG
>SEDB01000712.1 GCA_004210715.1 Pedobacter sp. | reverse complement strand
TATTCGAATAACCAATCTATGTCTTTACCTCTACCATCTAAACCAGCATTGAAGATACGCAGTTCCTGTTTATCATCAATAAATCCTAACACCAAACATTCTCCTTTGCCTAAATTCAAGGTATGTGTTCCGGCAGGGAAAGAATACGCATGAACATTTACTGGTGGAAATCCGTTTAATACCAAAGCATTTGAAATTTTAATTTCCGATTGGCCGTAATTATTGGCGCTTGCATCGGTTTCCAATTGTGGCGGTGCCAGATAATTGGGATTTTTCTGATTAAAAAATCCAACCAACAATTTAACAGGAACTTTTGTAGAAAACTTAATCTCTGTGCCTACTTTAAGTTGTTTCTCTTTTGAAATTTTAATCCCTCTTAAACCAACCAACTGCTCAGCAACCTCTTTAATCTGAACACTGGTGTCAGCGAAAACTTCTATATTCTTGTTAACAAGATAAGTTTCGGTTTCGTTCAAGACCTTAACATCTACTGCTTGATAAGGAATAATTTTCGCAGCAGTGGCACCATTTAAAGATTTCAAAGAATCAATGCTTTTTTTGAAATGGTTTAGCTCTTTAGTAAAAACAGGCAACATTTCTTTCCAATGGATAAAAGTTTTATCCACACCCCTCATCGGGATTTTTCGTTGCTTAGTCTGCATGCTGTTGGCATATAAATAACTATCTTCTGTGAGCTTAACCAGCTTTGCATAATGCTCTACACTTTTTTGAAGAAATGGCAAAGCCTGCTCCAGGTCTGCCACATTGTTCGAATATTTGAAACGTAAGATCCAAAGTGCTGACTTTACCTTTTCGGCGTAGAAGTTAGCCATTTCATCATAGCAGTACATGTCGTTTTTTAGGCGTTTGAACTCTTCCACATCTTTGGTGGCTTTTACCGTTTCAATAGATGCTAACGCTTTTTTACCATGTTCAACAACTTCTTTTGCTACCTGAACCGGTGTTTCTCCGATATGCCCCTGCTTTTTCCATTCCTTTTCAGCATACTCGATAATCATCTCACCTTCAGGCGCTTCCGATTCATACAT
>SEDB01000711.1 GCA_004210715.1 Pedobacter sp. | reverse complement strand
TTAGTACCAATTACACCTTCGCTATCCATAGGTGAAGGCAATAATTCCATCACATAATCAAGCATAGTTTGTACACCTTTGTTTTTGAAAGATGAACCACAAACCATAGGAACAATTTTAGCATCTAAAACAGCCGCACGTAAAGCATCTAAAATTTCACGCTCAGTAATTGAGTTAGGGTCTTCGAAGAATTTCTCCATCAAAGTCTCATCATAATCAGCAACTGATTCTAGTAATTTCTCTCTCCACTCAGCAACCTCATCTAACATATCATCTGGAATTGGCACTTCAGTAAAGGTCATACCTTTATCATGCTCATTCCAAACAATACCACGGTTGTTGATTAAATCAACCACACCTTTAAACGCATCTTCAGAACCGATAGGTAATTGCAATGGAACTGCATTACTACCTAACATATCTTTAACCTGTTTAACAACTTTTAAGAAGTCAGCTCCAGAACGGTCCATTTTGTTAACGAAACCAATACGAGGAACTGCATAGTTGTTGGCTAAACGCCAGTTAGTTTCTGATTGAGGCTCAACACCATCAACTGCAGAAAACAAGAATACCAAACCATCTAATACACGTAACGAACGGTTTACCTCTACGGTAAAATCCACGTGACCTGGTGTATCAATAACGTTTACATGATATTTTTGACCTCTGTAATTCCAATCAACAGTAGTTGCAGCAGAAGTAATGGTAATACCACGCTCTTGCTCTTGTGCCATCCAGTCCATTGTTGCAGCACCTTCGTGCACCTCACCAATTTTATGACTCACACCAGCATAATAAAGGATACGCTCTGTTGTTGTAGTTTTACCTGCATCAATGTGAGCTGCAATTCCAATATTTCTTGTAAATTTTAAATCTCTTGCCATCTTATGTTTTTGATTTATCTGATTTTAAATGATTACACCGATTATGTAAAAACAAATCGGTGTAATTTATCTAATCAGTATAATCTTCTAATTAAATCTGTGTAATCTTACTAATCTGTTAATCCTAATTACTAGAATCTGAAGTGAGAGAACGCTTTGTTAGCC
>SEDB01000011.1 GCA_004210715.1 Pedobacter sp. | reverse complement strand
GGATATTGGATGAAGGCTATTCAGATACTGAATAAGGTGTTCGCCATCATCTTTTATTGAATTCATAAAAACAAATTTATACTTGGGATTAACTACATGCAATGTATTACTTGTTAGCAAATTTTCCAAATAAATTAGACCAATAATAAAAGCTTACATCTGGCTACCAACAGCTTGTAACAAAAGTTTAAATGTAATATTTAGGATTGATTATCAACTTTATACTTACTTAACATAATCATTAAAAAATTCTGATAATTTTGCTGCCATGACAAATAAAAAACCTAAAGCATTTCTCTTTGATTTGAATGGCACAATGATCAATGATATGGAATTCCATAACCATGCATGGCATTCTATATTAACAAAAGATTTAGGAGCAAGCATCAGTTTCGAGGCTGTAAAGAAAGAAATGTACGGAAAAAACCAAGATTTATTGGAACGGGTTTTTGGTGTTGGTCACTTCTCACAAGAACAAATCGATCAGATTTCAATTGAAAAAGAGCATCGTTATCAGGCAGCTTATAAAAAACACTTAAGCCTGATTCCAGGTTTAAGCAAATTCCTGGAGCAAGCTAAAGAAGCTGGAATATTGATGGCAATAGGTTCAGCAGCGATCCCTTTCAATATCAATTTTGTGTTGGATAATCTTGATGTAAGAAACTATTTCTCGGCAATTGTAAGTGCCGAAGATGTTAAAAATAGCAAACCAGATCCGGAAACATTTACCAAGGGCGCAACAATTTTAGGTATTGCAGCAGATGAATGTGTGGTATTTGAGGATGCGCCTAAGGGTGTAGAGGCAGCGCAAAATGCAGGCATGAAGTGTGTGGCACTTACAACCATGCATACAGCAAATGAATTTTCGGCTTACAATAACATTATCGCTTTTATAGAAGATTATAATGATCCTGCCTTGAAAAATCTATTCTAAACAAAACAGGACTGCAAATGCAACCCTGTTTTGTTTAATTTATTAGTTTGAGAATTTATAAATAGAACTCGTTTTATAAACCTGCCCTGGCTTTAATACCGTTGATGGAAAAGCTGGCTGATTCGGAGAATCAGGAAAATGTTGCGTTTCCATACAAAATGCTGTCCTGAAATCATCTTTAGACCCGCCTTTAAAAGTGTTTTTACTTTGCATAAAGTTACCGCTGTAAAACTGTAGTCCAGGTTCTTGAGTGTATACATCCATCACAATTCCACTTTTATCTCCTTTAACACTGGCTGCCTGGTACATATTCATTGCTTTCGTTTTATTTAAAACGTAATTATGATCGTATCCTTTACCAAAAGTTAATTGTTCATTTTTATCATTTATGCGAGCGCCAATTTTAGCTTCGGTTGTAAAGTCAAAGGGTGTACCTTTTACTTTTTCAATTTTCCCTGTTGGGATTAGTGTAGAATCAACTGGCGTATATTCATCAGCAAAAATTTTCACACTGTGATTTAATACATCTCCACTGCCCTCTCCATTCAGGTTGAAAAAAGCATGATTGGTCAAATTTAAAACGGTTGTTTTATCGGTAGTGGCCTGATAATCCATTTTCAATTCATTATCATCTGTTAATGTGTAAGTAACCGAAACCTTTAAATTTCCAGGGAAATGTTCATCGCCATCTTTCGATAGATAATCAAATTGTACCGTGTTTTCGTTAATTTGTTTAGCATCCCAAACTACGTATTGATAACCTTTTTTACCACCATGCAATGTATTTTGGCCATTATTTGTAAATAACTGGTATTGTTTTCCATCCAAAGTGAATTTACCTTTTGCTATTCTATTTCCAAATCGACCAATGGTAGCTCCAAAATAAGGTTCGGTAGCTTTTTCATAATCTGCTACACTTTTGAATCCTACCACAACATCTACCAGTTTTTTATCCTGATCAGGAATCAACAAACTAACCAGTCTTCCCCCGTAGTTTGTAAAAATAGCTTCCGCATTATTTTTATTTTTTAAGGTGTAAAGGCTTGTTTTCTTCGCATCAATTTCTTTTTGAAAAGAATCGGGAACCAATTTTAAGGTCGTTGCAGAATCCACTGCAGAAGGAGTTTCGCTTTTTGATTTTCCGCTCTCTGATTGGCAGGAAACAAATCCAATCGTAGCTAGTGCACAAAGGCCAGCTAAAGATTTTATATTCTTCATCATTTAATATTGGGTTAGATTAAGGCGTTTTTAGTAGCCATTTTATAAAGTTACACTACAAATAAAACGATTTACAATTAATATCGATAATGACGGGTGTATTTATTGTGTTATAATTTGCATTGAATTATTACGCCGTTTCAAAAATCGTTTATAGTTTGAAAAATTATTGATCAATTTGAACAGATTCTTATTAATTTGCCAATAATCAAATAAACATGAATCATAATATATCAGAAAATCGTTACGACAATATGTTGTACAATCGTTGCGGAAATAGCGGGTTAAAATTACCAGCTATATCGTTAGGCTTGTGGCACAATTTCGGGCATGTAAATGTTCTCGAAAATAGCAAGAACCTAATTTACACGGCCTTTAACAATGGCATCACTCATTTTGATTTAGCCAACAACTACGGTCCCCCTCCCGGATCGGCCGAGGAAGTTTTTGGAAAGATTCTACAGGATGATTTTAAGGGCTATCGCGATGAAATGATTATTTCGAGCAAGGCAGGTTATACCATGTGGGATGGTCCTTATGGCGATTGGGGCTCAAAAAAATATTTGGTATCGAGTCTTGATCAAAGTTTGCAAAGAATGAAACTGGATTACGTTGATATTTTTTATCATCATCGTCCTGATCCTGAAACGCCGCTAGAAGAAACAATGGGCGCTTTGAGTTTACTGGTGCAACAAGGAAAGGCACTTTATGTTGGTATTTCCAATTATCAAGCTGAGGAAGCCGCAGCTGCGATCAAAATTTTAAAAGCCAACGGAACGCCTTGCTTAATTCATCAACCTAAATATTCGATGTTTGAAAGGTGGGTAGAAAATGGCCTTTTAAACGTTTTGGAAGAAAACGGAGTAGGTTGTATTCCCTTTTCTCCGCTTGCGCAAGGGTTATTAACTGACAAATATTTGCATGGAATTCCGGATGATTCGAGAGTTGCAACCAGTGGTGTGTTTTTAAAAGAAAGCAGTATCACACCAGAAAAAATTGAGGTTATTTCTAAATTAAACGATGTCGCAAAATCGAGAGGACAAAAACTTTCACACATGGCACTTTCATGGATTTTGAAAGATAGACGAATTACAACAGTTTTGATCGGTGCCAGTAAACCAGAACAAATTACAGATTCGATTAAAGCATTGGAAAACACCAATTTCAGCGCCGAAGAGATTAATGTGATTAACGAAATTCTAAAATGAGTAATATTAAAGCAACAGGGCTAAATGATTAAGCCCTGTTTGTTTTTTATCTTAAGCTGATTAGTTTAAAACCAAAGCCGCAAATAATGGTTTAGATAGCATTCAATATATTTCTAAACTATGCATCTTTAATTGTAGCCATTAAAGAATTTAATAAAACAAGAAATGGATTGCCTTGGTGGAAAGCCATTGTTAAAAGTAAAGATCCTTCTGGTTTCCTGGTATTGTTTGAAGATGGCGCAGCAGTACTTGGCTTGGTAATCGTATTTGTATTGATGGTTTTGAGCCATAACCTAAACATGCCATTTCTAGATGGATTGGCTTCCGTATTGGTTGGCGTATTATTGATTTTTGTATCCTTTATACTGGCGAGAGAAAGCAGAAGTTTGTTGATGGGCGAAGGGTTAAGTCCGGAAACCCAAAAAAGATTAAAAGAATTAATTGAGGCAGATGAAGACGTGATTGAGGTTAAAAGTATTTTATCAACCTATCAGTCGCCAAAAGAAGTCTTGCTGATTTTAATACTTACATTTCATGCAGAATTAGATACTGAAAACTTAACTGCAGCCATTGACCGTTTGCGGGAAGATATAAAAAGAAAGTATGAAATCATCAGGTTTGTAATTGTTCAGCCTCAATCTGTTAACGCGAAAGAAAATGAAAAATCGAAGGATATATTTTTAGAGTAGTGCCTCAGTGCACTACTCTAAAATACTAAATTACCTGTAATACAATTTTGCCTCTGGTATGTCCTTCTTCACTCTGCACCTGGGCCTTCCTGGCATCCGTTAGTGTGAATACCTGATCTACAACGGGCTTAACTTTTCCATTATCGATTAACTTTCCAATTTCAATTAATTGAGCAGGAATTGATTGTGCCATGTAAGCACCTAAATGCACCCTTTTAGCTTTTGCTTCGGCGACATATTCAGGTGCCAATGTGGTAATTAATCTACCGCCCTCTTTTAAAACCTCAATAGATTTAAGTTGAGTTTCTCCACCAATTGTGTCCAAAACCAAATCCACATCACTCACCACTTTCTCAAAATCTACCATATTGTAATCAATTATTTCATCAACACCTAAGCGCTTCAAAAAGTCGCTATTGGCGTCAGAAGCAGTTCCAATTACATGTGCGCCTTTCCATTTCGCAAACTGAACCGCATAAGTGCCCACACCACCAGCAGCAGCATGTATCAAAACTTTCTGTCCTTCTTTTAATAAACCATGATCAAATAATCCTTGCCATGCCGTTAAGCCTGCCAGTGGAACAGCTGCAGCTTCAGTATGCCCAATGCTGGTTGGTTTAATACTAATCAAGTTTGCCTTAACCACAATATATTCGGCATAAGCGCCATTTTTTGTAGGGTCTGGCCTTCCGTACACTTCATCACCTTTTCTAAAAGTGCCTACTTTTTCGCCTAATTCTTCTATCACGCCAGAAACATCCCAACCTAAAGTTAAAGGAAGATTAGATGGAAACTTTTCCTTTCTTTGCCCCTCCCTAATTTTCCAATCGACCGGATTAACGCTGGTTGCATGTACTCTTATTAACACTTCATCTTTACCTGGTTTTGGCACATCAACATCATCAATAGACAACACATCTGGGCCACCAAATTCATGGATTCTAATTGCTTTCATAAGTTGGTATTTAACTATACTTTTATTATTAATTAGCTTATCTGTCAGATTTAATCAATTATGATTACAAGACAAAAAAGCATACACCTAGTATTTTTAACAACCAATTACAAAACTTTGTGTTCAAAAAGATTTATTTATGAAGTTGATTGAGAATATGTCAACTAAAGATTGGGACTACTTTTTATTTTTAATTTTGGCCTTTAGTACCGCTGCTGCTTTTGTGTAGCCTCCTTCTGCGCCATCAACAAAGTGGATATGGTCATCTTCCAAATCACGTACATAACATGACATTACCGATTCACCACTCACATAAATGCCGTACAAAATTTCATTTTTCAGCTCCAATTGATCTAAAGCCTTCTGAAGTTTGGCTCGTTGACTTGCCGTTCCTGTTATCACCGTATTAATCCGGCCATCAATAACCAGTGTATCAGACATTTCTACCAATTGATTCAAATACTTCTTACCGCTTTCAGTTCGGAAATAAATATACCCATAAGCATTAATAAACCATGTTTTGATAAGTTCGATCCATTTAATTTTACCTAAACGATGGCGCATCTCTCTACCCAAATTATTAAAACTTGTTCTAAAAATCAATTTTGGAATGGATATCGGCTGGCGTTTTTCGGGGCTACCGTAAATTTTATCTAAATGTGAAATCACCTTACTAAAAACCTCTGCTTGCTGATTGCAATCTTGCGCAATGGCAATCAGTGAAACGACTTCCTCGCTGTTTTCTGGGGGTTGAATTTTATCCCAACGACATTGCATCCCACTCAAATCCAATTCCTCATCAGCTTGTTCATCATCAGCAAAAAGATAATCTTTACCTTTGATAATTTTTTCGGCAAAATCAAGTCCATCACCCAACACGACTGGAATGGAGAACTGTTTACTAATACTAAATCGGCTGATATTTAAATGATGTCCCCTTTCGTAAATCGCTTTTACAGGAACAATCCCTGCTCTTAGTTCTAGATTAAAATTCTGTAAACTATTGCGCCTATACAAGAGCAAAGCTTTCATCACTTTATCTATTATTGACTGAGGAGCTATAAAAGTCGCACCATCCCCACCAAAGAAAAAAGGAATTGACAGATTCGCTTTAAAGGCAATATTTAAAACGGTAACAATGCTTCCTGTGGCAATAAGGTTTACATTTTCATGGAGGCCGGCACCTACGGCATGAGTTGAATTCTTGATGTCAGTGATAATAACATGCCAATCATCAGGAATTTGGTAAAATAATCCCCTATTTTTCAATAGAAGATGAAGTGGAATGTTATTTACCGGTAAATTGGAAAAGAAATGATCTTGTTTAGCCGACATAATGAACCATTAGTATTTAGATAATATACGCAATAGATTCAAAAGGGTTTTAAAATTATAGGATTATACCGTTCAAAATGATCCCCATAGTTTCTTAAAAATCACAAAATAATCAAAATCGTTTTGCTTTTGTTTAGGTAAAAGTAATAATATGATTGCTGATATCGATTAAACTTTTCGATACTGAGAACTTTTCCTGATTTACCAAATTCATCGGCAATAAAATCGCCAATTTTGATACCATCAAGTTGAAAAATATTTGTTGAAGCTCTCTTAATGACTTTTAACTTATCCATGACTGCGTTATTTACAATCATTTACGATAGAATAACAACTACAGATTTTAAAATTGCTTGAATACTGATTTTTGAGTATAATAAAACTCACAAAAATGCCAATTTATGAATGAACAAGCTCATAAACACGTTTCATATATAGTGCTTCATCAATTTTTATAAAAAATTCAGTCCATTCATCTCTGGTAAAAACCAAACTAATATCTGGAAATGGAGTAGATAAAATAACAACTTCTTTTCCATCCGGTCGATTTTCGAGATAATCATCAAACTGCAGTCTTTGAGTCGCTTTATAAAAGGCATCAAATTGCTCAAATGAAAAATTCATCAATACACCAGATCGCCAAATGTTTAAAACTTTACAGTTATTACATTGAGCAATAGTTATATTTTGATTTTGAGCCAGAACTGTTGTTTTGCACATAAAATTCTTGTGTTTAAATTCAAGGATGAGATTGGCAAATAACATATTATTTAGAATAATTCCAAATAATATTTGAATTTACATCGATTAATTATTTCGATTTAAATCTCGCATCGTTTCAAAACAAAAAAGCCAGAAATTAATCTGGCTTTTCAGTTTTTCTGCTAATTGGCATCGTAAATCACAACTTTCTCAAAGTAAATTCTAAATTCATCTAAAAACGCTTTATGTAAGGGATGAACCTGGTAAACATCGTGTGCCGCTAAATCTTCAAAGAATAAAATTAAACTAAAGGTATAGGTTACATCAACTACAGCTCTTTCAATTGGTGCAGGTGTTCCGATATGAAAAGTTTTAACAACTTCTATATTTTCAAGGGTTTGTAAACTTTTACGGAATGCGTTTTTTTGTTCTTCAGTGGTATCGGCTTTCAGCCAGAATAAAACATGGTGTGCGATCATCTTTTTCTATTTTTTTTCAAATATAATGAAAGCCCTAAATTTCGTTTACATTTAGCCAAAAATGCTTTTTGCTTTGCTAATTGCCTTTTTTAGATCTATTCCTTTTCCTAAAACACCTTTAAACAGATCTCCCTTTTCTTTTAACCGCTCAATAGCATTGAAAATATTAAAATCTTCCATCTTCAATCCAGGTTTAACTTCATCCCAATGTAGAGGCATTGAAACCGTGGCACCAATTTTCGGTCTTAAGGAATAAGGTCCTGCAATGGTTGCACCCGGACGATTTTGCAAAAAATCCAAATACATTTTTCCCTTTCTTGCAGAAATCATTCGCTCAAGAGAAGTATATTCTGGTATTTGCTGATGAACTAAATTCACGATAATTTTAGCAAACATTTGGCTTTGATCGTAGCTATACTTGGCATTCAGTGGTATATAAATATGCATGCCTGTTGATCCGGAAGTTTTACAAAAACCAGGTACATCAAGCGCATCAAGCACTTTTTTTGTTTCCAGAGCTGCAGCTATAACCTGATCAAAAGTATGTTTATCCGGATCCAAATCGATTATACAATAATCAGGATTATCCGGATTTTGAATCCGACTGAACCAGGGATTCATTTCTATGCAACCCAAGCTGGCCATCCACAATAACGATGCTTCATCAGTGCCAACCAGATATTCTTTTTTTTCTCCTTCACCGTTTTCATAAGGGAAAGTTTTAGCCCAATCTGGCGCTTTGCCTTTCACGTCCTTTTGATAAAAACTCTTACCATGGATTCCACCCGGAAAGCGATTTAAAGATTGCGGACGATCTTTTAGATAAGGTAGAATATAATCTGCTACCTGATAGTAATAGTTAAACATATCACGTTTAGTAACCTTGTCTTCAGGCCAATAAACCTTACTCAAATTTGTAAATTTAAGCTCATGCCCCTTAATTTTCCGTACTTGTGTTTCATCTTTTGGGTTCAGCAAAGTCTTTTTCTGTTTTGCCGATGGTGGTTTTATGGCTTGTTTATGTTCGTCTTTATGGTTACTATTTTCATTTACCACTTCATCTGTAGAAACCTCAACTTCCTTCACTACATCTTTTGCTTTTTTATCCTCACGCATTCCTTGAAACGAAGGGTGGCGAAATACACCATCATCAGTAATTTCGGTAAATGAAACTTCGCAAACCAGTTCAGGCTTTAACCAGGTAGCTTTAGCTTTTGGTGGGTTTGGCCTAAACCGCGATGGCTTATTAACATCTGGCAATTCTTCAAAAGGACTTTTATCAATTATCAAAGGCTCAAATTGCCTTACCATTTCTTTCTGCATCTTATCAGAAAAACCAGTTCCAACTTTGCCAACATACTGAAGTTTATTTTTTGCATAAACCCCTAACAACAATGAACTGAACGATTTTGAGGTGTCCTCATTTTTTGTATAACCTGCAATAACCACTTCCTGTCGTTTATGCACCTTAATCTTTAGCCATTCTTTTGATCGTCGATCTGTTGCATAAGCACTGTTGATCTTCTTAGCGATAATACCTTCCAAGCCCATTTTTTCAGCGGCTGCAAAAAAATCAATGCCACTTGCTTTAAAAACTTTGCCTAACCGAATGCGATCATCATCAGTAGGAAGGATGTCATTTAATATACTTTGACGTTGAACTAATGGAAGATCCATCAAATTTTTATCTTCATACCAAAGCAAATCAAACACGTAGAAAACCAGTTCTCCATCGGCTTCACTGCGCCAGTTTTGTAAAGAACCAAAGTTTGATATTCCTTTATCATTCAATACCAGAATTTCGCCATCTAAAACGGCATTAATCTTCCAATCTTTTAAAAGATCGTAAATGGGATAAAATTTCTCGTTAAAAGATTTATTGTTTCGTGAGAGCAAGTCTACTTTTTTCTTATTGATGAATGCTAAAGCCCGATACCCGTCCCATTTCACCTCGTATTGCCATGCATCATCATCAAAAGGTGCATCAACCAAAGTGGCGAGCATGGGTTTAATACCTATTGGAATAGTAGATTTAGGTGCCTTTTTTAATATTTCCTTGGGATTATCTTCGACTTCTTGCCCCACTTCAGCCATTGCTTTATCCTTGTTTACCGGACTTTTTTTTTCAGGTTTTATTTTTTGTGCTTTACCTTCCTTCCATACTTTTTCTGATGTTTTCTCCATCGCAGCAATGGTTTTTCCCGAAAGCACAGATTTATCTTCTTTAGTGATATCTTTGGTGGAAGCGAAATCATCTTTATGCTTAATTAACAACCAACCATTTTCGCCCATACCATGTGTTTTAACCAGGGCAAACTCGCCATTTAACTTTTCTCCATGAAGTTTAATTTTGACTGAACCATCTTTAAGTTGTTTTAGTAAATGCTTTTCTTGTGCCGCTTTACCTTTAATGGATTCAATCGGCTCATAGGTTCCTTCATCCCAAACAATCACAGTACCACCGCCATACTCTCCTTCCGGGATAATTCCTTCAAAATTGCGATAATCAAATGGATGATCTTCCACCATCATTGCCAGGCGCTTATTTTTTGGATCAGTAGATGGACCTTTTGGAACGGCCCAGCTTTTTAAAACACCTTCCATCTCCAGCCTGAAATCATAATGTAAACGAGATGCATCGTGCTTTTGTATCACAAACATCAATTTTGTTTTACTCTTACTCCTCCCTGCTTTGGGTTCAGAAGTTTTAGAGAAATCGCGTTTAGAATTATACTTATCCAGGCTCATAAATTAATTATTTACTTTTTCAAAAAATCTTCAACGGCAACAACCGATGTCCCCACAGTTTGAACCACAGCCTTCAGCTTATCCTTGCTAACACCAAATTTGTTGGCCCAATAATCTACCTCATAACTTTCATTAATGTTGATCTTACTGCGATCAGCATCACCAATTTTAGTTTTATCATCCATAACATGATTTGATTAGATAAGGCTAAAACAGTTAGAAAACAAAAAAGGTTTTAACGGCCAATTTTACACCATTAAAACCTTTGAAATTTTAAGTTTTCTTGACTTACACTGTTACCATTTCAGCATTGGTATCTTCAATCATTTCATATTTTTCCTGAGTGGCTAAATAAATTACCCTAAGCCATACAATGAAATAAGGCAAACTTAATATGGATAGAGATAATGGATGTGCCTTTGCAAATACAGGAAAAATCAACAACGGAAAATTACAGGTAATGAACAATAACACAGGAAGCAAAACATTTTTAGCACTACGGTTTTTCTCAATCACATACCAGATTCCAACAGCAGTAATGGAAATAATGTAGGTACAATCTTCAGATCCAGTACTGAACAGAACGGGAAAAAGCAGCACAGATGATAAAATCATTAGTTGAAATTTTCGATTTTGGTAAAAGTTGGTAAATCTAAAAGGCAGTAGAAATATCAAACCTCCACAGGTTAAAAAAAGCATATTCGAAAGCTGCGGATAATGCAACAGTTGCCGAAAAAAACCCATGATTGATATATCGGTTGCTGCACCTAAAATGTTGCTTAAATTTTTTTCTACTAAGGAATTTTTCCAATCGACATAAGAGTGTATAACAAAATGAGGAGAGGCGAACAACATGGGTAAAAGAAAGAAAAAAATTGCCCAGAAAAACAACCATCCAACGAAGGCCTTCTTTTGTTTGGAAAAAAAGAAAAATACCAAACCCACCACCCCGTACAATTTTACGAAAGTACCCAATGCAATACATAATGCAGACCAAATGCCCTGTTTCTTGTTAATTTGGGTATAGCTTAAAATCATTAAGGCCCCTGCTCCAGCATTGAATTGTTGGTTCAGCATAGATTCAATTAAACATGGTATGGCAATAAAACCTATAATGATTTTCTTCTCATTATTTAGCGGCAAGGTTTGAATGGCCTGAAAAAGAATAATGCAATTAAAAAGGTTCCAGAAAAGCAAACCGATCCAGTTGTGCATGATGGCAAACGGTGCAATAAGAACTCCAAATACAGGTCCATAGTGATTCACATCATCATGAAAATTTGGATAAGCGGCAAACAAAGATTGTTCACTGCGTAAGTTTCTAAAGACGTTTTCGAAGATCAGGTAGTTGTTAAAGCGATTAGTGATCCAGGAATCAATAACAAATATAAGTGTGATCAAAATCCAAATCGATAAAACAAATCGATTGTTTTTATAAAAATTTTGACGTAAAAACCCCATGAAGAAATTTGGTTAGAGAATGATTAGTTTGTTTGCTTGTTTTGTAATAATTGTATTACACACAATAATACATCACGAAATGTACACCATCAATAATTTGTAATACAAATGTTACTCCTAATTTGTTTAAAAATGTAATATATTCATTATCAGAAAGATAATTTCTGATAATGAATAAAAATTAATTTCAATAATTAAAATAGTTTCAAAAAGATGATTAGTAATTGAATCATAAACTCCATTATTTTTCAATCACGTTGAAATATTTCAGATTTTTTCGAAATCACAAAACCAAATTATTTAAATAAGTGTTTTCTCCTTATCAATAACCAACTTATAAACCGATGGAAAATCAAAACATTTCTACAACAGCAAGGAAAGAAGTGATTGAGATTGCTGATGAGCAGGATCGCAATTACTGGGCTACAAGATTAGGCGTTAGCAGTGAAAAATTAAAATCGGCAATTAAAGCCGTTCAAAGTATGGAATTCTCGAAATTGAAGGATTACATCAGCATGGAAAAAATTAAGTCGTCGAGTACTTATCAACGTTTTGCTAATCAATAACATCATCCGTAATGGATAAGATAAATTTAAATGAGGATTATCAATTGGATATTGATAATCCTATTACCGACTGTTCGCACCTCATTGATTCACCATCTGGCAAAAGTGTTTTCTCAAATAAACTTAAGGGAGCTGAACCTAGTAATCCAAAGGCAACGATTAAAATTTTGACTGTCTACTACCCAAAAAACGGATTAGCAAATCTGCTGTAATTTCCAGCATTTCTTTCAAGCTAGTTATATTATTCTTCTTTTATTATTCTTCTTTTATTATTCTTCAGATTTTAATACCAAAACGGATCTGCCTCCTACAGTGATGTTCTTGCTTGCTGTATATAATTCTAATTTACTTTTTGAGATTTCTCCGCTCGCTGTATCTAAAATCTTCCGCCACTTTTTACCATAATCTTCCTTAGGCAGTTTATATTCTAATGCTTCATAATGCGCATTGAAGATGATAAAAAAGTGGTTATCCAAAATATCTTCGCCCATTGGGCCCTTACTTTGAATACCTTCGCCATGAAAATAGATTCCGATGGAACGGGCAAAATCTTTTTCCCAGTTGTGTCCTTTCATTGGATTACCATCAGGGGTGAACCAGGCAATATCTTTGATGCCATCGCCAACCTCCAAACCATTAAACCACTTTCTTCTCCTTAAACTCGGATGATTTAACCGCAACTGGATTAATTCTTTTGTGAAATTGTGCAAAGATTGATCTGCATTTTCCCAATCGATCCATGATAGCGCATTATCCTGGCAATAAGTATTATTATTTCCATGTTGAGTTTTGCCAATTTCATCGCCAGAAACCAGCATAGGAATCCCTTGAGAAAGAAATAACGTGGCCAGAAAGTTTCTTTTTTGTTGCATTCTTAAATTAAGAATGTCCTGATTATCCGTATCTCCTTCTACTCCGCAATTCCATGACTTATTGTGATCTTCCCCATCATTGTTGTCATCCAGATTAGCTTCATTATGTTTATGATTATACGAAACCAGGTCATGAAGTGTAAAGCCATCGTGTGCGGTAATAAAGTTGATACTGGCGGTTGGTCTGCGATAATCTTCTTTATATAAATCAGGACTACCTAAAAATCGTTGTGCAAATTCGCCTAACATATTGGGATTTCCCCGCCAATAATCACGCATTACATCACGGTACATTCCATTCCATTCGGCCCAATCAGGTGGAAATTTACCAACCTGATATCCACCCTCACCAACATCCCAGGGCTCAGCAATTAATTTTACCTGCGAAATCACCGGGTCTTGGTGAATAATATCAAAAAATGCACTCAGGCGATTAACTTCATGTAATTCTCTGGCCAAAGTCGAAGCCAAATCAAATCGAAATCCATCCACGTGCATCTCTAAAATCCAATAGCGCAAACTGTCCATCATAAAACGAAGTACATTTGGCAACATAGAATTTAAAGTGTTTCCGGTACCTGTATAATCGGTATAGTAGCGTTTATTTTCTTCTAAACGATAGTAAGAGCTATTGTCAATTCCTTTAAACGATAAAGTTGGCCCAAGCTGATTGCCTTCTCCTGTATGATTATAAACCACATCAAGGATGACCTCTATTCCCGCTTTGTGTAAAGCCTTAACCATATCCTTGAACTCCTTAACCTGCTCTCCACGAATATCAGATGAAGCATAGCGAGAGTCGGGAGCAAAAAAGCCAATCGTATTGTAGCCCCAATAATTGGTTAATCCTTTTTCCTCTAAATGATGATCAGAAATAAACTGGTGTACAGGCATGAGCTCAACAGCGGTTACGCCTAAATTCTTTAAATAATTTATCGCAACAGGATGGGCTAAACCAGCATAAGTTCCACGCAGGTTTTCTGGTATATCAGGGTGGTTTTTTGTAAACCCTTTAACATGCATTTCATAAATAACCGTTCGGTTGTAATCTATTCTAGGATGCTCATCATCTTCCCAATCGTAAGCTGGGTCGATAACCACTGATTTTGGTATAAAAGCCGCGTTATCTGCATCATTAAAACTCAAATCCAGCTCCTCCGAACCCAATTGATAACCAAAGAGCGCTTCGTTCCATTTAATATTACCAGCGATAGCCTTCGCATAAGGATCGAGTAGAACTTTATTTCCATTAAAGCGATGACCTTTGGCAGGACGATACGGACCATAAATGCGGTAACCATATAATTGTCCTGGTTTTATTTCAGGAATATAAGCATGCCATATTTGGTGCGACCTTTCTTTAATATTAATTCTGATTGTTTCGGTTTCAGCATGCTCATGATCAAAAAAACATAAATCAACAGCTGTTGCGTTTTCTGCATAAAGGGCAAAGTTTACACCCTCCCCGTTCCATGTGGCGCCAAGTGGGTAAGCATCTCCAGGAAATTGTAAATATTCAGGCATACTGTAGTAATTGAACGTTAGTTTAATTGTATTTCCGTGTTGCCTAATAAATCATTTATCGCAGTAAATGTTTTAAAAACTTAAAAATGAATAATAGAAGTGCTTAATTTCCAAAGCAATTGTAACCTATTTTTTAATGAAATTCTGATATAAACTGTTGATGGCGGCACGAGTGAAATCTGGAAAATCATCAGTATATGTAGCGTTTATTCCATTGGTTATAATAACAAAGCCAAACTTTTCCTTTGGATTGAAAAACATGGTACTGTACAAGCCATAAGCTGAACCGGTGTGCCCTTTCAGTTCTACTCCAGGAATTAGCGTATTTGAACCTCTGATGGCTAAACCATATCCTTCATCATTGGTAATGGCAGTTTGCATCAATTTTGCACTCTTTTTTGAAATAATTTTAACACCGTTTGATTTACCATAATTCATGTGCATGATCATGTACTTTGCTAAATCGGTTGCAGAAATTTTCATACCGCCGGTTGGAGAAAAAATGGGTGTACTGTAACCCATCACATAGTTCTGAATTTCCGTTATACGTGGGGCATAAGCCATTTTAGCTTCTGTAAATAATTTATTTGTAGAATTATATTCGTAAAGCTTGGCAAATCTGTTGCTGTCAAGTGAAGCTACCCAATAGCCTCCGTAAAGCCCCAATGGTTTTAAAACATAGCTCTTAACGTAATGATCAAACCTTTCTCCTGATTTTTTTTCAATAATGGCACCAATGATATTGAAGTTTAGGTTGCAATAATCAAATTTTGTTCCTGGTGCATAATCATTGTAGCATTTTGCCCAATTTGGATTTTTATCCGGATTGATCAGATCGAGGTTTAGATAGCCTTGAGAATCATTTAAACTCGAGGTATGCGAAAGTGCCATTTTTAAAGTGATCTTCTGATCAGGGTACTTTGGATTTCGGATTCTAAAACCAATTAAATTGCCAAAATCATCATCTAATGAGACTTTACCCAACTCTACCAATTGCATAATGGAGGTTGCAGAAAAAGATTTAGAAATTGAAGCAATCCTAAAAATATCCTGATCGGTTAAATCAATCTTATTTTCCAGATCTTTAAAACCAAAAGAGTGTGTATATACGATTTTCCCTTCCTTAACAATAGCAACTGCGGCACCAACAGCACTGTATTTTTGCATTACAGCTTTGAAATCATTTTCCGCCTTTTCATTTTGAGCAAAAACATTTGAGCAGATTAACAAAAGAGCGACAAGGAAAAATTTGTTCATATTGGATGTGGATTTGTTAAGATTATTTATTTTTATTTAGCATCATTTACTTCCAACCAATGTCCATCGGGATCTTTGAAATAAATTTGCTTCACGCCGTCAACACGTAAATTAATTGCCCCTACCTTGCCGGCCCAATCTTCAAACTGAACATTCTTTCTTTTTAAAAGTTCAATAAATTGATCAATCGATGGAACGCTAAAACATAAATGATCGTTCCGATCAAAGTTTTGATCGGTCTTTGCACCTTCAATTAAATGCAACGCACCTGCTTTACCTAAAGTAAACCAGGTGTGCTTGCCATCCTTAAATGGTTCAGGAATGATCTTAAGACTAAAAACTTCTTCGTAAAAAGAAGTTGATTTATTAAGGTTAGTAACATAAACGGCAATATGGTTTAGTACAGCAGGTGTTTGAGCCATAGTTTTCTGAAGCATAAATATTGAAAATATAAATGTGATTAAAGCTATTCGTTTCATTCCTAAATATCATCATATAAGTTTAAGAAGCACTAATATGAAGCGATTTATTTTGCAACAAAATTATGGCAATAACTAAATTAAACACAGTATGAAAACACTTAATTTACTAACTATTAAGTATTTGCAATCGATTAAAAAAAGATTAATTTTAATCAAAACCAAATACAATGGGCATATTTACCTCTAACAATGGGCAGCTTTTTAACCAGGCAGAATGGGAAAGCGCAATTTCGGCAAAAGATGACTCAAAAAGCATTTTTGAAAACGCTGGAAATGACATCGACGATCCTACACAATTTATTTTGTTACAGCTGGCCGATGGCGATAAACGTGTTTTGAACACCAGTGAAGTTGCGCCAAGTTTAATTGGCACTTCAGAAAGACCTGACATCAATATGCTTCTTGATTTTGAAGGATTCAAAATTGGCAGCAATGAAGATATTGATCGTGATACAAAAGCTACGCTTCAACTTCAAATTGGGCAAGAGCAAAAACTCGGGGCTTTAGAAAAACTGTTTTACTGCATAAATGGCGGCTTGGATTTATATAACGAGATTAAAAGTGCCAAATCTCAATCGAAAGATTTTAAGAAAAGCACCGAGCAAGCCTTAGGAAATAAACCCATTTCGCTACCCGGTGGTATTGGACAAATTTCGTTGAAAGTAGTAAAACATGAGAAACCAAAATGGTGGAATCAGGTGTTCTCATTTGCAAAAACAGATGCTGCAAAAGAACTTTTCTCTCTAATTGGATTCCCCGGTATTACCGAAACCGCAGTTAATTGCATCAGCGGAATGCTGGATAATTTATTTGATCGAGCACCAGAAGTACTTTTTCAAAGTCAACCTGTTAAACTCGGTTTTACCCAAGCTGCTAGAACTGAACTAGGTGGAGGGTTAAATACCAACTTTGTAAGTTGTTTAAATCCTGGTTTTTGGCTAATGGTTAGAAAATCAGATTACAGCACAATCATTAATGCAAAGCCAATTTATTATGGCGGTTATGGTATTTTAGCCCCTGATGGAATGAACGAAATCGACGCTGTGAGAGACGCACCGAATAATCCTTTCTCCCAAATAACTTATGCGGTAATTCGGGCAAGGATGAAAGAAGTTGATTTAAAACAAGGCTTATTTTAGGGGCTTTCCTGAACAGGACTGGTTTCCAAAAATTGTGAAAATGCTCTCTTTATGGATTCAATCCAAATGCCTTCATTGGCCTCATATTCGCCCGGCTTATTATTTAAACATCGCATTTCTGCACTTCCAGCATGATGTAAACCTATTAAATCCCATTGCTGGTTAAACACCGGACTACCTGAACTTCCCCCTTCAGTGGGCGTACGGTAATGAATTTTAGGATCTTCATGATCAAGGAGAATATTATCTTGAAAAGAAAGCTGTAAAGTACCGCCAAAAGGATGGCCAATAATATAAATGCGTTGTGAATCACTATCGGGATCTATCACAGGCAAATATTGCGAAACAGGATAAATTTCTACTTTCCTCGTCAGTTTTGTTAAGCGTTGCTGTTCTGGCTTGCTGAACCGCAAAATACTTACATCCAAAGCGGTACTCGGCGACGACCATATAATTTCATATGGTTTAAATTCTTTATCCCGATCCAATGCTTCAAAAATAATGACAGCCTCATCTGGGCGAAGTGCTTTTTCAGCAGGATCATGGCTGATTACGTGGGCATTTGTAAGCAAAACCAATTCTTCTCCCAATGATTCATGCAATGCTTTGCCCTTCAACAAAAAACCAGTACCAAATCCTTTCGAACTATCACGTCCTAATCTTGCAACAGCCAAACATCGATCCGATCCTTTTGCGTACCATTTATACGTCTTGAATGAATCTTCCCCAAAAACCTTTTCTAAATGAATTTTTGACCTGCTACTTTGGGTGCCCTTTTTAATGAGTTTATATTTCTGGAGAATATTTTTCGCCTCATTTTTTTGATTCATGAGGTTTGCAGCATCGATAATCATGCTTCCACCCTCTTTCTCTACAAATTTCGATCGCAAAAGCGGAAATAAAAGTAAACCAGACTCAGAATCGAGCGTTAACCGCCAAACCTGTTCCAGCTGTCTAATGGTACTTCCTAACTGAAATGATGTAATATAAGGCATGCGCACATAACCACTCATCCATTCCAATGCATCCTGATGTTTATTCAGGGCAATACAAGCTTCAGCAGCGGTAGAAAAATCCCAGGCATCAGCATTTTGGTTATCATAAAGCTCTTCTATGATGCTCAAAATGTTTTCAGCCAATAACTTTTCATCTGGAAAATCAGTGAAATTTAATCCATCTGCTTTAGCACGACTTAATAAACTCACTACATTAATCGCGTGATAGGTATTTTCATTCGGGTTAACCAAATAGCCATCGTAATAATATTGAATGGCAGTTCTCAGGAAATTTTGATTCTGCAGTTTATTCGGATTATCGGCATTGACATAAACCTGTTTGTAAATTCGACCCAATAAACCTTTGCACTCTAAATTAACACTTTGGTTATTTCCAATTGCATAATCTTCTGTTTCCAATTCTAAATCTTTTAGAATACTGATGGCAGAAATGAGGTTATTTTGATCAATTAGTGCTTGTGCGTATTGCGATTTTATTTTATTCGACGATCGCTCCGTTTGTATCAAAGCATTTCCAACATGCTGTAACAATGCAAAAAGCCTATTATCACGCAACTCCTGAATGATCTTTTCTAAATCAGCAATATCAAAAACATCATCTGTTTGATACAAAACCTTTACCAGGTCGTTACAGATTTGGTCTAAAGCTTTTAAATCATAAGTTTTTAAAGCTTTTTTGATTTGAACATAATACTCCGTAGGATTCATAATTTCCAAGATTATATTTTTAACATTGCTTTTAACGCTGCTCGTAATTTTTGACCGCTCAAATAATTGGTAATATCATGGCGCCAGGCACCCCAATTTTGCTCATTAATTACTTCGATAACTTCCGTTCCTTCGCATTTATAATCGTTGGCTATATCTCCGTCAAAACCAGCAACAGGATCAAGGGAATCATAAATATTAATCCAGGGGCCTTTAATTTTGGCTGGAAATCCATTATCGCGATTCCATTCCGGGCTAAACTTGTCTTGCACTTCATCTATTCCCAACGGACTGCCAATGGTCATCAAACCATCGATTGCCGGACAGTCAGCTACCCTCTTGAGACAATCGTAAATAATCACAGTGCCCATACTATGACTGATCACAATATGCAAATCAGTTTTTACTTCATTTAATTTACTCAATACCCGGCTACGGATTTCGTCCTGAACAACAAAGCTTACCCCTGCCCTCGGGCTGAAAGTTTTATTGAACAAATAATGATGGACATCTTTTAATAACCACTTCATTAGCCTACGTTTTACAAACCAGGGTAATGGAATCCGCTCCAGGGTTTTTGCGATTTCCACTTCAGCAGGCACAGCATCATCATTCATCAATACATCAAACGAGAGTTTTGCGGCCAAAGAATCCACAAGTTTCTTTTCATCTCCATCAAGCCCTTCCCTCCAGGCCATATCAGGATCTGTGGCTGCTTCCGATAGCACAGCCTCACTACTTTCATTGTCGTCAACACTTTCAAAAATCTCATCCTCCGCGGGCTTATCGTATAAAACATCGGCCCAGTAAATCATGGAAGAAGTGATTCCCATTGCACCAAGATCGATTGCATCATCATTATTGAGTCGATCATTTGCAAGCGCTTCAAGCCAAATTTTCTTTAGCTTTTTCTCATCAGGTTTATTGGCAATTCCATGAATAAAGGTTATGTGTGGCATAATGAATTGATCATTTAGTTAAAAAATATGCAGAAAAAATTCAAAAAAAAGTGGTAGAAAAAACTCCTTAGAACGAGAACCTAAGGGCAATTATTGGAAAAAAAATAAGCGTTAAAGCTTACAAGACAATGATCTGATTGGTAAATCAATTATAAGAAAAGCAATATCATCATAAAATACTTAATACTAAGTATTTATGACAAAAAATTAGAATTTATTAGTTAATAATGATTTCCTTTTGATATATAAAATAATCTATTGAACGCTAATTATTAAGTCTCACTATATTTTCGAATGAAAGCTTTCTTACTAACCAACTGTAGATAGCTGTAATTAGAGGAGATTTGGTGTCTCCTCCTTAGGCGATAGAGAAAATGGCCTCCTAAATCGATAAAAATCGGGCATGACGCTTGAAGCCATGATTGGTGCGCATTTTTCCAGCTAAAAGAATAAAACGCTGATGAAACTGGAATATTTTTTAATTCCTGACTGTAAAAGGTAAATATTTCAGGCTTTGACTTTTGAGACAGGGCATCCGTTTTGCGAATCAGCGATAAATGTTCTGAATCACAGAATTCGTAATCATTTAATAAAGGATTGAGTGGATTTGGGATGGATTTTAAAACTTTGAATCCTTTAAACTTTAATCCGTTTACCACCCAAATCAATTTTGGATAAAAGCATTCTCTTGATTGGAGTTCTTCAAAAGTGATGGATGAATTTTGAAGCTCGATGGTTACTCCGGCACTGGTATGCACATCAGCCCGATGAAATTCTTGCAGCTTTTCATCATAAAAACTGACTTCTCGAAATTGTTTAGAAAAAACTTCCTTCCATTGACGATGCCATAAGGTTTCATTTTCCCACCAGGAATCGCAATGACTTAATGAAATATGCGCCCAGTGATGAATTTTCACTGAACCACATTTTGCAATCACCTTTTGCCCACAGCCAACACAAAACCCAGTTTTTCCTTTTACAGCTTCAACCCGATCTCCATTTAACAATGCATATTGCATAATAAATGATTGTTATTCGTTGCCTTTAAAAACGTTCATTACGGCGGTTTTCCATTGAATGTAGCCTAAATCGCCACAAGTTTTAGCTACGAAGCCCTCTACATCATCCGGAACATCATTCACAATACGCCAACGGATTTTATATTTTGGATTGTAGCTGATGTAAACAACCACATCATCGCTGCGCTGCCCAACAGTTTCCAAGGCTTGTAAATGTATGTCTCTTAAATCATCGGCGGCAACTTTCAATCTTTCATTCATGATTTTACCTAAAGAAAGATCTGGTTTAAAATCTGTTTCTAATATTGCTAAAACGGTAACAGTCATATCACTCCTCTTCGTTTGAAACCCTAAAAATGGCTTTCCTGCTTAAATATTTAATATTTTGCCAATGGCGAACAAAACAAATTTATACTAAAATAATTAGCAAACAAAAATATAGACGGTTATTTTTTGATGTAATGACAGAATCGTTTTAAAGACCTTGATTGCCAGCTCAATAAAATCAAATTAAAATTATTGCAGAAAGCCTAAAACAAAAAAAGAGATTAATTTTTACATTAATCTCTTTACGTTAAGCTAAATCGTCCCGTAGATTTAATTCTAACAAGACAAATAAACAGACTATTTTCTCAAAATACAATACCTGTTAATGGGTATTTTAAGACATATATTTAAGTATGATAACTTAGGAGTAGAACAGGTAAAATTACTGCGTTAATTCTTTTTTATATCTGCTCAAGATTATAAAATGTGAATAAATCACCACTAAATCACAACATGGTTTTACCGCTTTCTATGCATCTTTGCAGTGTAATATTCAAGATTAAAAAAAGAAGGATCACAGGAATAAGATGAATGAAACTAGCAATACCGATCAAAACAATCAACTTATCCTCGATTTCATCAAATATACCAACCAACCTATTTTTTTAACCGGGAAAGCAGGAACAGGAAAAACTACCTTGCTGAGGAAAATTAAATCGGAAACCAAAAAAAACTTTGCTGTAGTTGCACCTACTGCTGTAGCGGCAATCAATGCCGGTGGCGTTACCATTCACTCTTTTTTTCAAATGCCTTTTGGTCCAATAATTCCATTAGCCAATAACCAACAAACAAAAGAACTAAAGTACAATGAAGAAAAAACCAAGCTCTTAAAGTGCCTGGAACTTTTAATCATTGATGAGATTAGTATGGTTAGGGCTGATATGCTTGATTTCATTGATCAATCATTAAAAAAAGTTAAAGGATCTAATCTTCCGTTTGGAGGTGTGCAAGTGTTAATGATTGGAGATTTGTATCAACTTTCACCGATTGCACACGATGCCTGGCATATTTTAAAAGAATATTATCTAAGTCCATATTTTTTCGATAGTCAGATTTTAAAATTAGTTACACTCATTACTTTTGAACTCAACAAGGTTTACCGCCAGTCTGATCCTTTATTTCTGGATATTTTAAATCGAATAAGAGAAAACACTTTAACACCAGAATTGCTGGCTAATTTAAACGAACATTTCGACCCAAGTTTGAGCAATGTTTGGAAAGATGAATACATTACATTAACAACTCACAACAATTTGGTTACGCAAATAAACCAGGATTGTTTGGCAAAACTGGAAGGCGAACTTTATACATTTCCTGCGAAGGTAACCGGCGATTTCCCTAAAGATGCTTATCCTGTTGATGAATTTTTGCAGCTAAAGGTTGGTGCACAGGTAATGTTTATAAAAAATGATTCCTCGGGTAAAAAACAATACTACAATGGGAAAGCCGCTAAAATTGTAGCGATAGAAAATGATCGAATTAGTGTTCAGTTCTTAGATGATGCAGCACATTTTGAGGTAGAGCGTGAAGAGTGGCAAAACCTAAAGTATAACCTTGATCAGGCAGAAAATAAAATTGAGGAAGTAAATACAGGTTCATTTTCTCAATACCCATTTAAATTGGCATGGGCAATAACCATTCACAAAAGCCAGGGCTTAACATTCGAGAAAGCAATAGTGGATATCAGTTCATCTTTTACGCATGGACAAGCTTATGTGGCTTTAAGCCGCTGTAAAAGTTTGGCTGGCCTAATATTGAAATCTCCTGTAAAAATGGAGAATATCATCACGGATAAGCGCATTATCGGCTTTACAGCAAATGCGGTAAGTCAAATTCCCAGCACAGAAAGCCTTGATCTTTATGTAAAGAAATACACCTGGGACTTGATTGATGATTTGTTTGATTTCACATCAATAAAAGAAAACTGGACGAGCTTAAGCAATATTAAATTTAGCGCATTTGATGAGAACGCCGCTTTTAAAACACTACTGGATAATACCTCCAGTGTGTTACACAAGGAGTTGATCAATGTTGCATCAAAATTTAGAAGCCAGGAAGTTTCCAAAATCTCAAATCATAAAAATGTAGCTGAGGAAAAACCATTTCTAGATCGGTTAATTAAAGCTTCATCTTATTTCACACCTAAAATTAATGCGGTTATTTCTGAAATATCAAAGTTCACGAACCTAAAACTCCTGGCTGATGAAAATTCGGAAAAAGCCACAAGACTATTAATTTCATCATTGAACACTTTAAATGTAAAATTGGCATTATTTAATTTTTCGTGGGAGAATTTTTCAGTCGAAAAACATACGCGTATCTTTTTGGAAGCCAGCAACAAATTTGATGTAACGCCGAAGAAAACTTTTACAAGCAAAATAGAACTTCCAAAAGAAATTGTTAATCAAAAACTTTATAAAAGTTTAGTTGACTGGCGAAGTACATTGAGCAAAAAAAGAAATGTTCCTGAACACACCATTCTTTCTGATGTGGCATTGCTAAACATTGCCTCGAAACCACCCAAAACCACTGATCAATTAGCAGCAATTAGAGGCGTAGGCATTGGTAATGCTGTTGATTTAGGCCAAGAAATAATGATGATTGTGAACGGTTATATGGGTGCCAGCACCTTATTTTAAATTCCGTAGCGCAGTAAAATTTATCTTAGTAATGCTTTGTTCTAGATTTTTAAGCAATTTCTCCTGCTTTTCAACCTTATCTTTAAGATCGAGGTTTTCATTTTTTAAATCGAAAATACTTTTCCCTGTATCCTCCTCTAGTTTATTTAATGCATAACGTCTTTTAAAACCACCTTCGCTAATAAACATATCTACCCCTGCTTGCTTGCCTACCATTGCAGGTAATGGCACACCATCTACCTGCCCAACCAAAATCACCAGGTTCATTTGCACCAGGAGCTCTAAATAATCAGAGGCCAAAGTGTCATTTCCTCTGAATATTTTAAGCACCCGATCTGATTTGATATAAACTTCTTTATCAAACTCGTTGAGGATATTGTCCAAAAGCTCACATTTAGCTGGAGTTAAACTGATGGAGAGATTTTTCATTTAGGGGAACGTAAATTATTCGGCAAGAAAGCAAAAATATATCTAACCTAAAAGTTTTATCGTAAAATAACCGCTAATTAACATTACAATGTTGTAAAAGCTTTTCTTTTCTAATTCCATTTTAATTTTTGATGAAAACTAATTCATCACCAATAATGTTGTAATTAAAAAAGACAGTACTATGAAAAATCCAGATCAAGAACCAAAAGAAAACGAAGAAATCCAAAATCCAGAGCAGTTTCAAATCGACCGTTCAAGTGGAAAAGCTGCAGAAGGACATCTTACAACAGAAGATGATGATGAAGGTTATACAGCAGAGGAAATACCTTTTGCAGATGGCTCAGGATCTCAGTTAGATGAAACTATTGATAAACAGGAAGAAACTAAAGATGATGATGAAATCTAAAATAGAGCGTTCAACACACTGAACGCTCTATCAATCTTAATCTAAATTTTTCCTTAGTTTGCTTTTAGACATATCAAACCTGTAACTTTTTTATGATATCATCAAAACTTATCATAGCGTATTTTAATAAGATACCTCAGATGACTCAATGTATGTTAAATTAGTTGCACCACAACAATAAAACACTACATATTAAAGCTTTAAGAATTAATTTTCACCAGCAAATTCACAAAAACGATTATTTTCAAGTTAAAATCCCTTTAAATCGCCCAACAAAAATTTTAAATTAATTCGAAATTTTGGCAGCTTTCTTTTTTTTTTGAAATTGATGTTTGCATTCTTAAAAATTAAATGCAACTTTGTGGCGTAAATGAAAATTCACAAATCACATCAGGCAAATACATGGACGAAGGCTATTGGCCTTTTACTGATATTTACTTTTGTGTTTATCTCTTTTGTACAGATCATCCACGCACACAATAACAATGATACTGAACATGTGGCTGACCAAAAAGAAAGTATCTCTTTCTCTGAGAAATGTTCTGTTTGTGATTATATTTTTCATAAACATGGAAAAGATATTTTACTTCCTCTTCCTTTCTCTATTTCATTTCCTCTACCTAAAGCAAATACCTGCAGTACAGGGGTATTTGTAGGGAATTACAAGTTTACACTTCAGGGCTTTACCAATAAAGGTCCTCCAGCTATTGTTTAGCTAAATGCCGTTTTGGCGTTTGATTCTTTTCTAATACCGATTTCTTTATTTTTTACTGCGATTAGCAGCAATTGATTTGCTTGTGCTAATCATTAATCCATTGGCTTTTGGCCTTTTGTAATGCGTAATCTTCTTATTTTTTTGACCTGCCTATTTGCGGCAGAGCAAGTGTATGCTCAACAATTTCAACTTAGTGGTACAGTTTCAAACGGCGAAAGTCCGATAAGGAATGCTACGGTTTATTTAGAAGGCACTTCATTTTCGGTTAGCACAAATGATCAGGGACAATTTGCGTTTGCCAGCGTACCAAAAGGAAATTATCACTTAGTAGCCGTTTCTGTAGGTTTCGGCAAAAAAGTATTTAAAATTGAAATTAAAGACGAACACCTGGTAAAAAATATTATTCTCCACAAAGAAATCAAGCAGCTGAGCGATGTAACCATAAAAGATAAACACATCGAAGATCGACAAAAGACAGAATCGCTGAATATTCAGATCGTTAATCAGGATTTTATTCAACGCAATCTGGGTGGCAGCCTGATGAAAAGTTTAGAACGGCTACCTGGAATTAAAACCATAGGTATTGGTTCGGGTCAGTCGAAGCCATTAATAAGAGGTTTGGGCTTTAACCGTGTGGTGGTGGTTGATAAAGGTGTTAAACATGAAGGCCAGCAATGGGGTGCAGATCATGGACTGGAAATTGACCAGTTTGCTACTGGCGAAATTGAGTTGATCAAAGGTTCAGCCTCCTTTATCTATGGTTCTGATGCTATTGGAGGGGTAATTGATATTCTCCCGATGGCTATTCCTGCTCCAAACACGATTGGAGGTTCGGTTGATTTAATTGCGAAGAGCAATAACAATCTCTACGGCACATCGACCAATTTTTATGGAAGAAGTAAAAAATGGTTCTTCAATTCACGATTCACTTACCAAAATTACGGCGATTACCGTGTACCAACAGACCAGGTTTATGTTTATGATTACGCAGTAAACTTACATCAAAATCAGTTACGTAATACTGCCGGGCGTGAAACGGGAATACACTTTAATACCGGATACATAGGCGAAAAATTCAGATCGACATTTTACCTCAGCAATACTTTTACCAAAAGTGGATTTTTTGCCAATGCACATGGGCTTGAACCAAGACGTGTGAATGAACAATTGCATGACGGCTCTAGCAGAGATATTTTAAACCCTTATCAGTCGGTTAATCATTTCAAATTGATCAACAGGTCGAGCTATCAATTACAGAATCAAAAGATCGAAATTGAATTGGGCTATCAGAAAAACTTCAGAGAAGAATTTAGTCAGTATGTAAACCATGGTTTTATGCCTGCGCTCTATCCTACCGCTCTTCAAATCCCTAGTGATTTGGAAAGAGAGTTTGACAAAACAGTTTACTCCGCAAATTTAAGAGACAAAATAACCATCAATGCGCATGAGTTAACCGTTGGGATAAATGCAGAAGCACAAACGAATAAAATTAATGGCTGGAGTTTCTTAGTTCCGGCTTTTGATCAGCAAACCATTGGCGCTTTTGCTTATGATAAAATCAAAATCAATGAAAATTTATTGCTACATGGTGCATTACGCTACGATCGCGGACAAATCAATATGTTTCAATACAATGATTGGTTTCCTTCAGAAATAGCTATAAACGGCGTAACAATCCAGCAAAATTTGCAACGTTCGGCCAATCTAAAACGAACTTTTAATAGCCTGGTTTGGTCTGCCGGCTTGAACTATAATCTCGAAGAATTTAGTTTAAAGCTTAATATTGGCAAGAGTTTTAGAATGCCTATTGCCAAGGAGTTAGGTGCAAATGGCGTAAATTATCACTATTTCAGTTACGAAAAAGGAAATCCAAATTTATCGCCAGAAAAATCTTATCAGGCAGATTTAACTCTCGGCTGGACTACAGATAAATGGTCCGTTCAATTAAGTCCGTTTTACAACTACTTTCCAAATTATATTTATCTAAATCCTACTTCGGGACACGATTATGCTTACGGTGCAGGAAATCAGATATTCGAATATGCACAAAGTAGTGTTCAAAGATTTGGTGGAGAAGTACAATTTAAGTATGAGATTTTCAAAAACCTGAGCACTCAATTTTTAGGAGAGATTTTACAGGCAAAACAGTTATCTGGAGATAAAAAAGGATATACGCTACCATTTTCTCCACCGGCCTCTGCCCTGTTCAACCTAACTTATTCTCCAAAATTTGGCAATAAATTAACCAATACTTACTTCTCAGTTGATTATCGTTTAACAAGCAAACAGGACAATATTGTTCCGCCAGAAAAGAAAACTCCCGGATATCAAGTAATTAATATTCAGGCAGGAACCAAGCTATCTTTTTACGGAAATCCTTTGCAATTAAGTCTACAGGTTCAAAATCTGTTCGATACAAAATATTTAAACCATACCAGTTTTTATCGCCTTATCGAACTTCCGGAAGCAGGTAGAAACCTGGTGCTATCAGTAAAAATTCCCTTCGGAAAATAATACAAATCAATTATATCCATTAACAAAAACATCCATGATGAACAAAATTACAAAACCGTTTTTAGCGCTGATGATTATTGCAGCAACGTTTACCGCTTGTAAGAAAGATGAAGCCATTACCGATCCGCCAACGATTACAAATTTAGAAGTCGGCACCAGCAACAACAAAACTGCCTATCCCGGAACAGACATTCACTTTGAAGCGGATCTTTTTGCAGCAAGCAATTTAGCGAGTATTGATTTGACCATCAAACCGAAAACAGGTACTGGCTGGAACTTCAATCAAAACTATACAGAAGGTTTTGCAAACGTAAAAAATGCAAGTTTTCATAAACACATCGATGTACCCACCAATGCGGCACTTGGAAGTTATATCGTAACGATTAAGGTTACCGATCAGTTAGGAAGAACAACTGAAGTTACCAGTGATCTGGAAATAAAATATGACCCGACGCTTCCAAATGCTACAGGTTTCGAAGTGGGTTTAAATACGGCAGGCAATGACTTACATGTTGAAGCCACCCTTTCTGCAATTAACAAAATCGCCAGGGTTGAGGTAGAAGTACATGGTTCGGCCTGGGAAACGGATTTTTTATTTACCGACGTAGCCATGGTTGGCTTAACCAGTTACAATTTCCATAAACATCTTGATGTTACGGCTGCACCTAAAGGCCATTACCATGTGCATTTGAAAATAGTAGATCAGCTAGGGAAAGAAAACGAATTCGAAGAACATTTTGACAAGTAAAAATCAATTAATTATGAAAAATAAATTTAATCCAGCTAAAACGGGTTTTATCGCTTTATCTCTTCTATCAGTTCTGTTGCTTAGCAACTGTAAAAAGGAAACAGAAGAAATTGATACCACCTACCCAGAAATTATTACAAGTGCAACTGCTTTCCCGCAGCAATGTAGCGTGATAAAACGTGGTGAATCATTTACTTTCAAAACACAGGTAAGCGACAATGTAGAATTGGGCTCGATGAGCATCGATATTCACAACAATTTCGATCATCATTCTCACAGCACTGAAGTGAACAGTTGCAATATGGAAGCCATCAAAACGCCTGTAAAGCCTTATTTACTCATTAGAGAAGTTAGTATTCCGGCAGGACAAAAAAACTATGAAGCGACGGCCACGGTAAATGTTCCTTCAGATGTAGATCCGGGCGATTATCATTTCTTAATCAGAATTACCGACAAAGCCGGATGGCAAACCATTAAAGGCATCAGCATAAAAATTAATTAATCAATAAAAATCAAACCTAATGTTATCTAAAAACAACTTAAAAAAAACAGCAATGCTTATTGTTGTTGCGGCAGCATTTGCTGCATGTAAAAAAGACAATGTACAACCTGAGGAAACGCCAACGGCAGCGGCAAAGGAATTCAAATACGTTCGATTGCTCACAGCAGATGAGACGTCGAACAAACTGACTTTGATCGATCCTTCAACCGCGGCAGTAAGCTCTTTTGACGCTAAATTCCCTTTAGCTAATCTCTACGCAACATCATCAGGAAGATATGCTTCAGTACTTTATGGTGCGCAAAATTTGGTAGAGGTTTTTGATAGTGGCCTGGCTTCACATGTAGATCACGTTGATGTATTGAACAATCCGAAATGGGCAAGCATTACTGCAACAGGCATTAAGCCAACCCATTTTAAAACCAA